>JBBRGK010000007.1:0-19540 GCA_038240805.1 Dehalococcoidia bacterium
GGCCCAGTACCCTCCGGTAGGCGTTGGCGTAGTTGGGGTAGTCGTTAGCTGGCGGCTCGGGATGTTCCGAAGATGAGCTTTTCGCGGGCGGTCATGCCCGAAAGATCGGGGAGCGTGCGGCCTGGTGCGCCGCCGGGCACCCGCGGCGCCAACGCAGTCGCCCCCGGCACGCCCGCGCCGCCAGGGGTGGCCACCTTCTCGCGCACGTACTCCACCACGGCGCGGGCTTTCGTCAGGGCGGCATCGACCTCCTCGATCGACTGGCCCTGCACCAGCTCCGGCGGAATCGAGGCATCGCCGTCAAGCATCGCCTGGCGGTAGGCGGCAACAGCGAGCCCGTGCTGTGTCCGCAGCGCCGCCGCAGCCTCTTCGTGCTGCTGCGCCAGTTGCTGCGCCTCCTGCAGCTGCCCCGTTGCGCCCTCCAGTGCGGCGTGCAGATCCGCGTTGACCCGCTCCAGGTCGCCGGCCTCCGACTGGTGGGCCGAGAGTGCCTTAATGAACGCCTGGAACTGCTGCCCGAACACGAGCGGGTTCGCCTCGATCAGCCCGTAGTCAGGCGGGCTGAAGCCACTGAGATCCATCGCTGTCTCCCTTCATTCATACGCCCCGGCCTCAGCTGGCCGGGCAACGTTTACCTCACCCCTTACCCTCTCCACTGCTCCGCAGGAGAGAGGGCGATCGTTGGTTGCCTGCTTCGAGCAGTGAGGATGGACGGCTGGACCGCATCATCTTGCTGCTCCAGACCACTCATCCATCCTCCAACTCCGTGCAACGCAACCACGGATCGCCCTTCTCACCAGATCACGTCCGTCCATCCTCGCCCTTCGTGCAACGCACCCACCGATCGCCCTCTCTAGCGGCCGCAGCCGGTGGAGAGGGTGGGGCCTGTGCAACGCACCCACCGATCGCCCGTCCATCCTCGCCTTTGGTGCAACGCACCCAATGATCGCCCTCTCTAGCGGCCGCAGCCGGTGGAGAGGGTAAGGGGTGAGGCCCGTTAGGCGTTGGGGCAGAGGGAAAGGTTGAGGTCTTCTCAACCTCAGCTCACCGTGATCCGGTCGCTCTGCGAGGGCTCCGGGGGAATGCCGCCGGCGGCGGTGATCGCCTGATTCTCGGCCAGCCAGCCGCTGAAGTCGGTTTCGTGATCGAGGTCGCCCAGGTTCGCCGCGGCGCGGGCGCGGGAGTGGATGCCGGCGTTGACCAGCGCGATCTCGTCCAGCACGTCGCGGGCACGGTCGCTCGGCAAGAGCGGCCCCCAGATCACCCGCGAACGATATGGCTGCATCGGCTCGCCGGTGAACTGCTCGTGCAGACGCAGCGCCATCGAGTTGCGCTGCCGGTAACTGTTGGCACGGACCAGCCGCTTGCGTTGCACTCGCTTCACCATTGGATCGAGCTCGATCGCCAGCGCCACGCCCGAACGGGCGCCGCCCGAGCCTGCTTCGCCACCAAAGGCCGAGCGGGGAGACTCGCCGAGGTCATGCAGAATGCGGTACAGCGCCTCGATGTAGTCCAGGTGAATGCGGATGCCGCCGTGCTCGACCAGCGAAAGCAGGTAGGCGCGTGTGCCCGGCGGCATCTCCCAGATCGCGCCCGGCTCGACGGCGATGTCGCGGCTTTCGGTCACACCTTCGAGGATCGTGATCGGGTTGCCAGACACCTCGAGAATCGCCGAAAGCTGGGTCAGGGCGCGGTTTAGCTCGACGCACGGCTCGCGGATCGCGGCAAGGTCCGACTCGCCGAAAAACTGCTTCGGACGCCGCAGGTTCGGGTAGACGACGTAGGGGATGAAGCCGTACGGGTTTGGACGCTCGTCGGTCAGCGTGCCGTCTGCCCAGGTCTGCCAGAGGGCATCCGTCCAGACCTCGGTGATCGCCGGTCCCCGCTGCGAGCTTTGCAGAATCTGCGGATACACCTGCTCCTGCTGGCGGATCGCGTTCGCGTCCACCGTGTAGCGGTGCGCCAGCCGCCAGAAGCGGGTGTGATCGTCGGGATAGAGCCAGACGAAGATGCCCGCCATGTCCGGGGCGGTGATGCGGACGCGATGCTCCTCCGGATCCCAGACGACTTTGAAGCAGCCATCGCCAAGCACCGCGCAATCGACTTCCGAGTCGTAGTCGAGCGCAGCCAGGTCGTTCGCTTCCACAATCGCCCGCAGCACGCTCTCGCGCCTGCTCGCCGGCGCCATATCGGCCGGGTTCTCCGGGTCGATCGCGAAGCTGACGCCGTTCAGCAGAAAGGAGGCGGTCTTATCGACCACCGTGCGAGCGTAGTTGAAGGTGAGCCGCCGCTGGCGAATGTTGCGGCGCTGCACCGGCCACTGTCTGCCCGAATAGAAATCGAGGTTGGCCTGATAGTCTTTCATGCGCTGCCGGTCGAGGCCGCCGAGCTGTGCCGGAACGGCAGCGGCGGTCTGCAAGGGCAGGGCGGGTGCGAATGCGTTCATGACCGAGATAATCGAACAAATGTTCTATTGTGTCAAACAGCAATGCGCGTTTTTGCACCGTCTACCCCTGCCGCAGTGCGCAAGCATCCGGCGGTGGTATGGCAAGGCCGCCCAAACCGGGCACGATGAAGTACACGGATGGCAGTGCCCGCAAGCGGGCAGCAGCACAGGCGCACAGTACTGCAGCAGTGCATCAAAAGCGGGGAAAAGAGGGGGAGAGATGTTCTATCGCAGAGACGACGGCTCGATAAGCCTGGTGCTCATTATCCTGCTGGTGGTCGTGCTGTTCGTGGTGCTGGGCGGCGGCTTCTACGTGTACAACAACAACAATGGCTCTTCCAGCAATACAAACACGGGGACATCGAACACAACGAACAGCGCCCCCGCGCCAGCGGGAACGGCCAAACCGCGGTAGGAGCGCGAGCTCTCATTCCTCTTATCCTTTCTCCCTCATGTATGCATGCAGGCGAAAGGACGATCTGCCGGTGCGTTGCTCGACTTTGGTTGCAGTGACGGGCGTGAGCAGAATAGCGCATCGAAATGTCCGATGAAGTCGTTAGCACGCCGCCGGATCGTTCCTTCTCCCAGAATTGGGAGAAGGAATAAGAAGGATGAGGGCGACCGGCCTCCGCTCCCGCCTACGACTCTTTCCATTTCAGCCGGCCACGGTTTTCGGCGATGAAGGCGCGGATCTGCTCGCTCATGTCGAGCAAGGACTCCCACTGCTCGGGGTAGAGGGTGACAGGGAAGCGGCCCATGCCATACACGCTCAGCCCGCCCTTCTCCGAGACTTTGAGGGAGATGCCCTTCTTCGCGCCGGCACGTAGCTGCTCGTTCTCATGTTGTAGCTGCGCGATCTGCGCTGCCATCTCTTCTGGTGATGCCATCTGACGTCCTCTCTCTGTTCAACCTGACGCGCCAGCGTAAGCGCCACGCTGCGGCAAGACCGCGCCGTCGCAGTCACTATACCGCGGTACGGCGACGAGTCGAGCACCGCCTCGCTCACAGCGGAATTTTGACCGGCAGCGTCGAAAGGCAGCTTGTATAGACCCCGTTGCGGCCTCGCTGCTGCGCCGGGCTCTTCTGTTTGTCCGTGGCGATGCCTGATACCAGGCACTGGCGCAGCTGCTCCTGCGAGCCGGCGACCTGGCCGTCCGTGGCGGGCACGCCCAAGGCCCCCGACGGTGGGTAGATCACGCCCTCCTGCCGGGCAAAGTGGGCCCACTGCGCCGCCATTTGTGCCGCCCAGTCCGCGTCCGGGCAGTCTGAGCAGACTGTCGGCAGCTCTCCCGCTGGCCCATTGGAGCGCACCGGCGTTGGAATCGGAGTGGGCGCTGGCGTCCGCGTCGGCTGCGGCATCGGCGATGGCGGCGCAGGTGGCGTGAAGTCGGTGTTCCAACTGCCGTCGGTCGTAATGCAGCAGGCCGTGAGCTCCATCAGAACGGTCGATACGGGCGGCAGCTCGAGCTTGCCGCCCGCGCCATACCCGTTGTCCTGTCCGGTCAGAACGACATGTGCGACTCTCGTGTAGGAAAGGTCCGTACGGTTTTTCATGACATCGTCCAACTCGATGCCGCCAATGTCGATCTGGCATGGCGGATTACGTTTGTAAATGATTGGATCACTTGCACAAGTGATAAAGCGCACTGTCCAGGCAAGCTGCGCTTCTCCTTCGAGCCGAAGTGTGCCGTCCGCCGGGTTGTAGGTGCCCTGGAGCGAGGCGCTGATCGTACCGTGGTACAGGAGCGTAATTGCTCCGCCCGGTCTCGAAAGGCACGCCTGGGATGTCCAGCCGCTCGGCCAATCATAGTCATAGTCATAGTAGTAAGCATAGGTCCAGTCGCCATCGGCGTACCCCGCGGAGCCGCCGCCGTCCAGGCTGCCGCTGACCTGGTTCGTGCGGCGGTCGACGTCGAACTGGAGCGTTCCCGCGGCATACGGGAATGACGAGAATAGGCACGCGCCTCGCGCCTCGCGTCCTTGCACGCGCTGGTAGCGGAAGCTGCCATGGTGCTGCTCGACGGACTGCGCGGCAGCGTGCGGACTCATAGTGAGCATGCCGGCCGTAACCAGGAGCACGGCAAGTCCGACCAACACGCGTGACCATCGCACGCGCCTGGTTCGTGGTCCCGGGTTGTGGTTCGCTGTGAATCGCGCACTATCTCGCACTGTCATTAGTCCCACGTCCTAACTGGCGGTCGCGCCCGGCGGAGCACCGGGGGGCAGAGTGTGCCACGCCTTAGAAGGCGCCGCCCGGCGGTGTGTCGGGTGGCAGAACAACCGGCGACGGCAGCGGTTCTTCGCCGGTCGGCGCGGAGATGCTGATCGAGCTCAGCCAGTAGTCAACGGTCGCACCGTCCTCGAGACTCCAGCTCACGGTGTTGTTGCCCCGCTGCAGTTGAGCGGTGATTTCGCTGGCCGTAATCGTTGAGTCGCCAGACGAGCTGCCGCCCCCCCGCTGGGCATCGTCGTACACGACCTGCCCGTTGACGGCAATCTGCACCGGTGCGGAGCCCGCGCCGCTGGCGCTATGCGTCAGCAGCATCGTCCATGGACCGCTGTTCGATGGGTCCGCAGACATCGTGAACGTCACCTGCACGGTGCCAGCTCCGCCCGCCGGAAGGGAAAGATGGCAGCGGGATGCACCGGCACCGTCGCTCGCAATCGTGCCGCCGGCCCCGTGGTCGCCACAGTCGGAGAAGTCCCAGAGAAAAGCGTTCGGCCGGCCTGCCAGCGCCGGCCCGGGCGGTGCAGCCGGCCTGGGAGCCGGCGCCGGGGCAGGAGAGTCCGCCGTGGCCGAGGCCGTGATCACAACCGTGCCGCCCGCAATCGATACCGCAAAGCCGCCCTGCCCCGGGGCAAGCACAGAGGCGATGGTGTACTGGCTGCTGGCGGCGTTGTAGGTATACAGACAATCAACACCGCTCACCCACGCCCAGCTATCGCTCGGGTTGCCGATCTGCAGATAGCGCTTCGCGGTTAACGGCCTGGAGTAGATGATGCCGCGCGGGGTCGGCAGCAGTGAAACCGCCCGGTTCGAGGTGAAATACGCCCAGTATCCAAACGCGTCGTTGAGCGACGTTGTGGCGGGAACCGGCAGATAGCGGGTGCCATCGCTACTATAGGTGAACAACGGGTCTGAGGCGCTGGTCAGCACCGATCCCTCCGTCACGCCAGCCAGGTTCCAGCCCACCGCGTAGCTGACGTTCGGCAGGTGCTGCCCAAACGGCGTCGAGGCGAGCGCTGCGGGTAGCGTACACGGGCGCGATGGCGGCGACGGCGGCGACGGCGGCGGTCCTGGCACTGGGGCAGCAACGCTGACGGCTGCAGGATCGTGCCGCAGTGCTGCGCCGAGCCGCCCGGGAACGGCGATGCCACCGGACCGGTCAGCAAGTAGAAGCAGCGCAACCAGCAATGGTAGTGCTCGGAGTGCGATGCGATTCCGGCGTGGCAGTGTCCAGAGACGAGGACTGTCCATCTATCCCTCCGGTAAACCGCGCCCGTCTCGCACGTAGCCAGACGGCGCAACTCAGGGTACGCTGCCACCGTAGCCGCATCTGGCTATGTAAGCATCGGTAGAATTACCTATTCTGCAGCCGGTGCAGTACGCCTATACCTACTCCGCGAACGGGCGCGGCGCGCGTTTCGGCGCGATAGCCCTGGCGCCTGGCGTAGGCCCGGCACGCGATCACTCGCCGCTGCGGCTGCTTTTCGCTTTCGCGACCCAGCCGGGGGACGAGCCGATTTTCTGTCCGAGCAGCAGGTTCAGCTGAGCGGCATGTTCCTGAACATGGCGCATGGTGTAGAGCAGCAACTCCGCAAAGCTGAGCTCACCCAGGGACAAACGACAGGGCCGGCGAGCCTGCTCATCTGTCATCGCTAAAACCGTCGTCTGGCACTTCTCGCGACAGTGTGCGAGATAGGCTCGCAACTCGTCCTTTGTATACGGCCGTTCGGGCATCCGGCCGGCGGGGTCCAGTTCGTTGAGCGTGAACGGGGCAGGAGGCACAAATCCGTCCACCGAGCCGGACAGATAGTAGTCGAGCCAGAACAGCGCATGATAGGCGACATTCCAGAACTGCGAGAACTCCGGCTCATGGGGCCACAGGGGCTCGCGCCAGAGTTGGTCGGGACAGGCCAGCAACACATCGTCGAACATGTCGATCGCGGCACCGAACTGTTGCCAGACGATCGTTCGCCAGGTCGCATCCATATCAGGTCACCCGTGCCGAATACCAGCCGTTATGACGCTGCCGGGAGCAGCCGCTGCACCAGATTCTCAACATCATCGAGCATGAACGGCTTGGCTACCAGCGCATCGGCGCCGGCGTCGCTGCTGTTCCAGCGGGAGGCTGCGCTCATCAGAATCACCGGCAGCGCTGCCGTAGACGGCGCAGCCTTCAATCGGCGGCAGAGCTCGATCCCGTCCACCAGCGGCATCATCACGTCCGACAGCACCAGGTCAGCCCGCTCGCGTCCGAGCAGGTCCAGCGCCTGCTGCCCGTTGCTCGCCTGGAGCACACGGTGGCCGCCATCCTCGAACACCATCGCCAGCAGCGAACGGATCGGCTCCTCGTCGTCAACAACCAGAATCGTCGCCATCAGACGCCACGCTCCGGGGCGCGTCCGGAAGGTGGGGTGTCGGATAGCAGCTGGGGCGAGCCGGTGAGCAGACCCGTGCCCCCCGGTGTCTTGCCCAGCAACCGAATGCCCTCGCCGGCCCGGATGGTGTACTCGTGCAGGGTGGCGTCGTAGTCGGAGAAGCGCATCTTGAGCACCGAGATGATGCGGTGCAGGGCGCCGTAGTATTCGGCGTAGCGCAGCAGAAACAGGTTTTCCGCGAGGACTGAGAGGGGCACATCCGCAAGGTCGAGCGTCGGTCCAACGATCGTATTGATGTCCAGCGTGACGATGCTCGTCACCCTGTGGCCCCGCAGATAGGCGACCAACGCCGCGAGAAAGTCCGGTATGCGGTCTGACGTAACGATGCCGCGTTGCAGATTCGCTACCGAGTCAATCACCAGCCGGCGCACGCCACGCTGCTCGATGTCCTCGACAAACTGCTCCGCGATCCGGTCGGCGTCCAGGTCGTAGCCGGGAATCAGCATCAGGCGGAGCAGCCCGGAGGCTTCTGCCGCAGCCAGGTCAAGCCCGAAAGACTCTGCCTTCGCCCGCAGCTGCGTAGCATCTTCCATAAAGCCGAGGAACAGCGTCGGTTCGCCGTGCAGCGCACCCTGCGTCGCGAAGTGCAGCCCCAGCGACGTTTTGCCAACACCGGGGCCACCGGCGACCAGGGTCGTTGTCCCGGCCGTCAGGCCGCCACCAACAAGCGCGTCGAGTTCGGGCACGCCGAAGCCCGCCCGCCCGTCGACCCACTGCGACTGGCCGGCGCTGACAACCGACTCAAACCGGGGAGAGAAGGTGAGGCCGCCGTGGTCGATCGTAAACGGATGAATACCTTCCAGCGCGGCCACACCGCGCATCTTGCGCACATCGAGCATCCGGCGGAAGCGGCCACCGTCGCGCAGCCGCTGCAGCGAAAGGACGGTGTCGCAAACGGTGAGCTCGGGAAAGCGAGCCGATTCGTCCGGGTCGCCCTCGACGGCGACCAGCGTGGTTATCCCCAGAAACGACAGCTTCGCTCCGAGTGAATAGAGGAACTGCGCCACCGTATTCTCGTCCGGCAGGAAACGGCGCATGCTGCGAAACCCGTCCAGAACCACCAGGCTGGCGCACTGCTTCCGGGCCATCGCGACGATCGCCGCTTCTGCCTCCGCCGCGCCCTGCTGCAGCAGGTCGGTCAGACTGAGCAGGTGGATCTCTTTCCCGATTCGGGCAGCGTCGAAGAAGTCGAGGCTGCTGCCATGGGCGAGCAACTTTTCGTGCGGCTCGGAGTAGCTGGTCAGAAAGAGGGTGCTGAGCTCGTTCGCTGCGAGGGAGAAACTGAGCTGCTCGGCGAGAATGGTCTTGCCCGTGCCCGGAGCACCGATAACCATCACGATCGAGCCACGCAACAGACCGCCGCCCAGAATGCGGTCCAGGTTGGGGATGCCGGTCAGAAGCTTTGCCGGCGGTTCGACCGCAGCAGCTTGCGTCTGATTTTCCTTCTCCGCTGCCATGTGCTCTCCTTGCACCCGGGTACCTGATATTGGACACCGTTCGGCGGGTCTCGGCGTCACCCGGTCGGTTCAGAGAAGCGGCAGGCGCAGGCTGAAGCGAGAGCCTTCGCCCAAAATGCTCGTCGCCGTCAGCGTGCCGCCGTGCTGCTCGGCAATCTGCCGAGCCCCGGCCAGGCCGATCCCCGTGCCGGCAACCCGCCCGATCACATTCGTGCCGCGATAGAACCGGTCGAAAATTCGCGGCAGGTCAGCCGGGGGGATACCGAGCCCCTCGTCTGCGATCGTGAGCACCGCCAGGTGCATACTGTCACTCAATTCACGCGAGAGCGCCAGCGAGATTGTGCCGCCAGCCGGGCTGAACTTGATCGCGTTTGTCAGAAGATTCATGATCAGGCGCTCCAGCCGGCTGGTATCCCACCTGCCCACGAGTGTCTTTCCATTGGTTTCGGCAGCCGTCTCGGCAGTTATCTGGACGATGATGGTATGGCGGCTCGTTGCCCGCTGGGCCGACTCAGCGCAGCAGCGGAGCAGGGGCACGAGATCCATTGGCGCCCGGTGCAGCTCGAGTTTCTGGCCGCTTTGCAGTTGGGATAGGTCGACCAGCTCATTCACCATGCCGGCAAGCTGTATCACTGCCTGCTCAATCGTTGTCAGTCCTGCCCCCAGCCTCGCCGCTTGCCTGGTATTGGCCAGTGTGGTGGGTGTCGTACGCGTCGCACGTCGCAGCATGAGCTGCGTCGTGCCGAGCAGCGTCGTCAACGGCGACTTCAGATCGTGCGAGATGCTCGACAGCAGCGCGTCTTGCTGCGCCAGCGCCGTCTGCGCCAACGTCCGCGCTTCATATTCAGCTTTGTACAAACGCGCGTTATCCGCAGCCAACGTCGCGAGCGTCAGGGCGGCGGCGCAGAAGTTCGCCAGACTGGTCAGCAGCCGGGCATCTTCCCAGTCGAACTGCCGGTCCTCACGATGCGAGACAACCCAGAGTGTCCCAAGCGGCCGCTCTCCCGCGTAAAACGGGATCACGAGCCCCTCCCAGATCGGTACAGGTACCGCGTCGAAGTAGCTGAAATAGCGGCCAGGCTGCGCAAACAGTTGCGCGGCATGCCGGTCAAGGGTGGTACCACAGGGGCTGAAATCACGCGGCGTGGTGCCGCCCACCGCCGACGCCAGTTCACCGGCCATGACTGCCCAGCGAAAGAATTCCTCGCTATCGGTGGCGGTCTCGAGCAGACTCAAGCCTGCGGTGTCCGCCTGGCAAAGGTCGACCGCCAGCTCGACGAGGGTGTTCAGCAAGACGTCGGGTTGAGTCGCCATCTGCCGCGCGAGGAGGTGCAGCGCCGCATTCTCGGCCTGCAGACGGGGCGCCCTGGCAGGGCGCAGGGCCAGCGCGTCGGTGATCAGCACGTCATCGAGCGTCACTTGCTGCTGTCGGGGTTCAGGCGAAGTCTTCATGCGCAACTCTCGGGCCTGCACCGCATTCTATCTGCTCCGCGGAAGAGCGGCGCACTCGCCGGTGCGATGGCCTGGTGATGAACGCACGGATGTCCGGCGACTGCCCTCCTCTTTTCCTCTCTCTCCCCTTTACACATGTCGGGCGAGAGGACGATCCTTTGGCTGCGTTGCACGAATCTGGTTGCAGCGGCGGGCTCACAGGGCACGATCCCGCCTTACCTGCAAAGCCCGATAGCACATCAAGGTGGCGCCCCCTTCTCCCAGAATTGGGAGAAAGGGGATGGGGGGATGAGGGCGATGGCGGCATCGCGGTTACGTGCATCGGGCGGACCTCCGCAGTGGATGAGCACCGCTTCGGTCGATCAGTCCCGGCCTGCTCGGCGAGGAGCAGCGGGTAAGACGGAGGAGAGAAGTAATACTCCCGTGCAGTATACCGCCGTGGTCAAGGGGTTCATAGTCAGGCAACGTACGTTGGTAAGGAGAGAGGGTGGAGTCCTTTTTGCCGTCGCATGTCGTTTCTTAAACGATCGGCGTATGCGCTGGCTTGGTCCTTCGGCCTGGCTCAGGCGTGCGGCAGATCCGCTTCATCCTCAGAGATGCCGGTGTCCTCGTCAACCCCGTCTACGCTGAGCCGAAGCCCGGCTGCCCCTGCCGGTGGGGCCGCTTGCAGGAGCTGCCGGACCGTCTCGCTCGCCAGGGCGGCGAAGTCCGCCGCAGCCGGCTGGCGCCCGCTGACGGTTAGGTGGACCAGCAGGCGGATAGACTTGTCGATCGCGCCGGCTGGATCAGCGGAGCTCCCTTTTCGAGGCTGCTTCATCGCGGACACCTGCCTTCAGCCAGAGCCAGGCCATCTGCCCGGCGCCGGTCTATTTGAGGTCGTCGAGGCTCTGCCACTGGCCGTTGCGCTGCACCTCGATCTTCATAATCGGGTGCATCTCCCAGATCGTGCCACGGGTTTTCGTCACCTGGTCAGGGTGCTCCGGGTCGAACATCGACCAGCCGCTGATCCGCACTCGCTCCCTGTTATGGGCGATGGCATTCAGCGCATCGACCGTCCATTTCGGGTGCTGCTCCAGCAGCCGCGGCGTACATTCCACAACGATCGAGTGGCTCCGGTCGTCGCCGGCGTTTGCCGTGAGCCAGATATGATAGTCGGTCAGCCCGGTGGCATGGCAGTTATTGGACTCAGGGCTCTGCTTGTGGGCCGCGTAGAGATAGCCCTCGATCGAGACCGGAATCCCGTTGTATTTGTCGATCTGCGCCCGGACATCTTTCGCCCAGGAGTCGTAGTGCGTACGCTCTGCTGCCTGTGGCCAGGCGAGCTTCTCCAGCGCGTCGAAGGTAACCGGCTGCCACTCGGCGCTATCGGTGCGGTTCTTGAAGGTGTTGAGCACCGGGTCGCCTCCATCGCCCCGCGGTGGGCAGCTATGGAACGGCTGCTCCGGCCCGGGAGCACGGACCAGGTTCACCGGCAGATCAGTGACCGTTTTGCCGGCCTGGGCGCTCGGCGGCGCCGGCTGGCCCGCAGTATCGCCGCCGCCCGGTTCGTCGCTGCCGCCGGTGCCGCTCTTGCGCGTCGAGAGCAGGATGCCGCCAACCACCAGCAGGACGAGCAGCACCGCGATAATGGTGAGAACCTGGCGGCTTCGGCCTCTCATGAATCGCTCCTTGTTACAGCCATGCTGCAGTTCAGCACGGTTATAGCTCTCGAACCACCAACGGCGCGGGCAGGATGAAACGTGCAGCAGGCGTCGCGGTGCCGGATGGTGTTTCCAGCGCGGCATCTTTGTGGTGAATCGGCGCAAAGCCTGCCGCAAACAGCAGAATACCAGCCAGGCCGGCCAGCATGCTCATCCACCAGAGCGGCTGTAGGTTCACCAGCGCCCCCAGCGCTGCCAGGCCGATTGCCACCTGGAACAGCGTCACCGCAAAGGCGAAGCGATGATGGTGCTCCAGCTGCTCATCCGACTCCCGGCCCAGCCGTGCCGCCTCCTCCTGGAGAGCGAGGGCGCGTTTCATCAGCGGCGGCTGTTTCGCCCCTTCGCGGGCCGCATTGTTGAGCGCGTCCTGCACCGGCTGGCCGGTTGCGCCCTGCTGTTGCAGCAGCGCGGCCGTATTGGCATAGGAGATCCGCTTGATACCATCCGCCTGGTATTCACCCCAGGTGTCGGTGGCGCGGTCCTGGCTCAGCACGGACTGGTTGGCCTTGAACAGCGCTTCGTTGGCATAACTGCCGGAGGCGAGCGCGGCGATGGCGGCGAAGACGGCAAAGATCGCCGTGGTGGCAGCCAGCAGCCTGATGAAACGCCGGTGGGCACGCTCGTGAGGGCCGCCCGCCCCGTCGCCCTCGGTGCTTTCCCTGATCTTATCCTGCAGGGAGTCGAGGGGGATTTCGGCATCTTCTGGCATACAGGAGTCCTTTCAGTCGAGCGGCTGACATGGAAAGGGAGGACCTGATGGCCCTCCCTTTTCCCGGAACAAGTCTATACCGCTATGCCTGGTCGCCGTTCATGATCTGCCTGTATGCCTGCGAGCGAAGTGCCGGCTCAGACGCGGGCGCGATTTCCGCTGAAGATCAGGCGATGCAGACCGATAAGCACCAGTGCCCCCAGGAAGGCGACAACCAGTGAACCAGTGATCGACTGCGGCTTCCAGCCAAAGATCGCGCTGGCCAGGAAACCGCCAACCAGCGAACCAACCAGGCCCAGCACGAGATCTATCAGAATCCCGTGCGGACTGTGCATCACCTTGCTGGCGAGCCAGCCGGCAACAAGTCCGATGACCAGCCAGAGAACGATACCCATTACTATCCTCCACGTCGCTCAAAGGCGACCGATTCCGTATCCGGCGGCAGGGTGACTACGGTCGTGTTCCCCGGTTCTCGTCGCGCTCGCGCACCAGGCCGTCCCTGTCGCGAACATCGAGCTCTTCCTTGCGCACAGTGCCCTGCACCTGTTCCGTGTGCTGCACTGCTTCCTTGCGCACGTTCACCTGTTCGGTGACGATGGCCTCTTTCTCGACCCTGACCGTTTCCTTCATCACCGGCCCAGTGATCGTCTCGTCGCCGCTGCGGCCGATCTCGCCGCGCGCCGGCTGACCGCTGCCAGCGGTGCGCTCAATCACGACGCGCTCCTCGGTCACGGGGACGCCTCCTCACCTAGTTTGGCTCACCAAACAGCCGCCCGGTATCCCTCGAAAAGTGCAGAAAGCATGGGCAAACCGGGCCGGCAGTAGTAGGGCAGATAATGGTATGCACCTGCATAGTGCGTATACATGCGCATAGTGCCTACTTGCGGTCTGTGTGACCGTCAGCCGTGGATATAGATCGAACGGGATGTGGCCAGCGACGGGGTTGACGCGCTGACCATCCTTGCCGAGCGACGGCCGGACCTGATTCTGCTCGATGTCGGGATGCCGCGCATGGACGGGTTTGCCTTCGCAGAGGAGCTTGGCCGCCGCGGGCTGCATCCAGGGATTCCGATTGTCGTCCTCACCGCGGACGGGAATGCGCGCCAAAAAGCGAGCCGCATCGGGGCCTGGACGTACCTCACCAAACCATTCTCGGTCGATGCCCTGCTGGACTGCGTCGAGCGGTTGGTTTCATAGAAAAAAACAGATGGATCATGTGTCTGCTTTCTGAATCAATGCTCCCAACGCGCGTAACGCTGCCGGGTTCTAGAACCTTTGGCGTATGCAGTTGCGTAGCCCTTTCGAGATAATCCCCATACCTGAAGATGTGCCACGGATAGCCGGTGAGTTAAATTCTCCGGCGGTCACTGCACGTTTCTGGTCGCGTCGACGCCGGTCTGGCGCGAAGTAGAGGATAGAGGCGGCCGCTGCAGAGGAATCTCGCCCGCACGATGGCTTCTCGCCCGGACACCGAAACAGGTGGAAAGAGCGTGACAGCACTGCTTCCTCAGCCAGGGCAGGAGGATCCGGACCTGCAGGTGGCCGGGGCCGGCACCCTGCCGGAGTTTGTGCTGCCCACCGGCGTGAGTCCCCTGGCGCTGCTCACCTCGCTTGTCGCCGAGAGCCCCTATCCACTGCAGCTGTACTCACCGCAGGGCCACAGCCTCTACATCAATCCCGCATTTCGGCGCAGCTTCGACAACGTTCCCCCGGCGGACTATAACGTTCTCCAGGATGCTGTGCTTGCGGCGAGCGGTCTCGATCGCGAGATTCGGCGTGCGTTTGCCGGCGCCGCGGTGGAGCTGCCCGCTTTCTGGTATGACCCGCGCCAGAACGGCTTCGTGCCGGTCAGCACCGGCAACCGTGTCTTCGTGCGGCTGCGCGCCTTTCCGCTGCGCGATGGCTCCGGCGAGATCGCCCTGGTCGTCTTCCAGTTCGAAGACCTCACCGCGCTGCAGTCTGCCCTGGAAGAGAAGGACCGCCTGCTGGCGGAGCGCGATGCGGTGCTGCAACAGAGCCAGCTCGGCATCCTGATCGCCGATGCAGACGGCCGCATCGTGCTCGAAAACCCGGCCTCGGTCCGCATCCTCGGCGAGATCCCCGCGCAGCAGATGGCCGGCTGGGTGCAGGAGCACGCCTCTCACCCGGACGGCAGTCCATACGAGGCCGAGGAATGGGCGCTCACCCGCGCCCTGCAGCGCGGCCAGACAGTCGAAGCGCACGAGGTCGAGATCGTGTGCCAGGATGGCAGTCGCGGCACAATCCTCAACAGCGCCGCGCCGCTGCACGATGCGCAGGGGCAGGTCTCCGGCGGCGTCGCAGTCTTCGCAGACATCACCCGGCTGAAAGAGCTGGAGCGGCTGCGCGAGCAGTTCATGTCGGTGGCGGCGCACGAGCTGCGCACCCCGCTGACCGCGCTGCTCGGCCACGCCCAGATTCTCGTCCGCTCATTCGACCCTGGCGCAACCCCCGTCCTGCCGGAGCGGCTGCGGCTCGGCGCGGCCAGCATCGTGCGGGCAGCGGGCCGCCTGCAGCGGCTAATCAACCAGTTGCTCGAGATCTCGCGCCTCGACCAGGGCCGGCTGCAGCTGCGGCTCGCGCCGGCCGATCTGGCGCCGCTCGTGCCGAAGGTGATCGAAGAGCTGCGCTTTCGTGCCCCCGAGGTCACGTTCGAGGTGGTGGCGCCCCCAACGCTGCCGGGCGTCTGGGATGCCAGCCGGATCGAACAGGTGCTGTTCAACCTGCTGGACAACGCGGTCCGCTACGGTCCGATCGCGGGCAGGATCCGGGTCACGCTTGAGCAGCGCGGCAACGAAGCCGTGGTCGCCGTGGAAGACGAAGGCCCCGGACTGCCGGAAGAGGACCTCGACCGCCTGTTTCAGCGGTACTATGGTGCTCCCGCCCGCGGCGGCGCTGCCAACCCCGGCTTCGGGCTCGGTCTCTTCCTCGCGCGCGAGATCGTCGCCCTGCACGGTGGCAGCCTCGAAGCCGCCAACCGCCCGAGCGGCGGCCTGCGCATCGCCTTCACCCTGCCACTCGGCAACGATCCGAGCTGAAGGGGCTTTACCGTGCGCAGCGTTCTAATGCTTCATGGTAATGACACTGTAGACCTGCCTCGCCTCGCCATCGGAGCTGGCCGCCGGGCGCTTGCCGGACCTGCTGACGCTTATTTATCGAGCCACGTCTCCTGCACACGGGTGAACTCGGCCGGGTTGCGGGCGCGGTAGTTCTTGACGTAGTTCTGGTAGGCCATGAAGAAGGTGCGCACCAGCGGATAGACGTGGTACTGGTAGTTGCCCCACTTGCTGTCCAGGTCTTGAAGCGCTGCCTTGCGCGCGATCCTGTCCAGCGCCTCGCGCTGCTTCAACACCAGGGCGTCCAGCTCGGGATCGTTGATCTGCCCATAGTTCTTCGAGCCCTTGCTGTAAAACAACGGGTAGATCAGGTCGTCGGGGTCCGGATAGGGACGCAGCAGGTACGACTGCGCATCGAAGCTGTGCTCGGGCTCCTGCTTCAGGTAGAGCGCCTGCTCGATCACTTTGACGTTCAGCGTGACGCCGATCTCTTTGAGCTGTTCCTGCATCACCTGCATGATCGATTTACTGAACTCGCGGATGTTAGAGACGGAGACATCAAGCGAGATATCACTCGCGTGGCCGGCCGCGGCGAGCAGCTGCTTCGCCTTCTGCACATCGCGCTTTGCTTCGGCCTCGATCTGTGCCTGCGGGCGCGCCCACTGCCTGTGACCAAGCGGGATCGGCGAGGTACGCACCTCTCCCTTACCGCTCAGCAGCCGGTCAATCAGGGCGCTGCGATCGAGGCCGGCCGAGAGCGCCTGCCGCACACGCAGATCGTTGTAGGGAGGCTTCTGCTGGAGCATCAGGTGGTAGCCCTCCGCTTCGGAGAACTCTTCAACGCGAATGTTCGGATTGCTTTGCTTCAGTGCCCCCACCAGCTCCTGGCTTAGCTCGTCTCCAACGGTCACGTCCGACTGCTGCGAGCGGAACGCGGCCAGCCGGGCGGCGTTATCGGTGATGATCGAGACCGTGACGGCGTCCAGGTAGGGCATCCCCTTGCGGAAGTAGTCCGGGTTTTTTGTGAACTTCGCAGCGACCTTCGACTGGAACTCCTGAAAGATGAACGGCCCGCTGCCGATCATGCCTTTCTCCATCAGGTTCTGGTCGGCCAGTTGCTCTTTGGGCGCGATTGCCGTGATGAAGTAGGCCATTGCGCTGAGAAACGGCGCCGTGGGCCGCGAAAGGGTGATCTTCACCGTCAGCGGGTCCGGAGTCTCGATCTTTTCGATCGGATCGACGAGGTAGCCGAAAACAAAGTCGGCCTTCTTCGTTCCCTGGCGCTCGAAGCTCGCCCTGACGTCGTCGGCGGTCAGCTCGCGCCCGTTCACCGGCGCCTTGTTGTGGAACTTCACCCCGGCCGGCAGCTTGAACAGGTAGGTCAGCGGGTCCGGCTGCTCGGGCATCGCGGTGGCGAGGTCAGGCTCGATCTCAAACGTGTTTGGATCGACGTCCGCACCCTGGCGGTAGCGCAGCAGGCGGTTGTAGACCAGCGTGCACCACTGCGCCACGGGCGTGCTGACAGTGCGATGGAAGTCGAGGTGCGGCGGGTCCGCATCGGCCATCAGGTTGATCGTGCCGCCGCGCTTGATGTTCGCGGCAGGAGTGCTCCCCGCCGCCACCGGCGAGCCGGATCGCGCCGCGCCCGCCGCCGGAGAGCCAGCCGCGGCCGCGATCGTCGCGCTGGCGGCGTTGCTCTTGCCATTGCTGTTGTTGCTATTATTGCTACTGCTGCAGGCAAGCCCGCCCAGCAGGCCCAGGCTGCCGGCGCCGATCGCGGCTCCGCGCAAAACCGTGCGACGCCCGAGCCGCCGGGTCCAGTAGTTGTTCTCGCTCATCGTTACCCTCCTGTTGCTTGCCCTTTGCTTATCCTCTATGGGTCCCGAGCCGCCGATATCTTCCAGCTACCGTCCGCGCAATCGCGGGTCGAATGCGTCGCGTAGCGCATCGCCGAGCACATTGATACTGAACACGGTTGTGCAGAGGGCGAGGCCAGGCACGACCGCGAGCCAGGCGTCGATCACGAAGAAGTTGCGGCTGGCGCCACTCAGCATCTGACCCCACGATGCCGTGGGGGGCTGCGTGCCCAGGCCAAGAAAGGAAAGTGATGCCTCGGTGATGATCGCGCTCCCCAGCGTCACCGTGGCGAGGACCACGATCGGCCCCAGCACGTTTGGCAGCACATGGCGCAGGATGATACGCGAATCGGACGCACCGAGCGCCCGTGCAGCATCCACATAGAGATCCTGCCGCACGCTGAGTGTGGCGCCGCGCACCACACGCGCTGCCTGCGGGATCAGCACGATCGAGACAGCGATCATCACGTTGACGATCTTCGTGCCCAGCATGGCGACGATGGCGATCGCAAGCACGAGGGCGGGCAGCGCCAGGACGACATCCATCAGCCGCTGCACGACCTGGTCCACGGTTCCGCGAAAGTATCCCGAGACAACGCCCAGCGCGGCGCCAACCACCGTGCCGACCCCGACCGAGACGATGCCGACGAACAGAGAGATGCGCGCCCCATAGATGATGCGGCTGAGCAGGTCCCGCGAGACCTCATCGGTGCCGAGCAGGAAGCGGGCGCCCGGGCCGAGCAGCCTCGCCTTCGCATGGGTGGCGTTGGGCGCGTAGGGCGCGATCTGTGCCGCGAAGATGGCGGCGAACACGATCGCGAGCAGCAGCAGCGCGCCAGCGAAGCCGAGCGGCTTTTGCCGGGCGAAGCGAACAACACCACGCCAGATCGGCCGGCGGGCAAACTCCCGCGCCGGCACAACGGCGCCCAGGGCAGCAGACCGGCCGGGTCCGGCGGTCATCATCGCTCAGGCCCCCTTGCCATAGCGAATGCGGGGGTCGAACCATGAATAGGAGAGGTCGATCACCAGGTTGAGCAGCACGAAAACGATCGCGATAAAAAGCACGTCAGCCTGGATCTGCGGGTAGTCGCGCTTCGAGACCGCGTCGAGCGTCAGCCGCCCAACGCCGGGCAGACTGAAGATCGTCTCCGTGATCACGGTGCCGCCGAGCAGGAAGCCAAGCTGGTTGCCGATGATCGTCACGACCGGGATCATCGTGTTCTTGAGCGCATGCCGCCAGACCACCAGCCGCCCGCTCAGCCCTTTTGCCCGCGCCGTGCGCACGTAGTCCTGCCGCAGCACCTCAAGCATCTGCGCCCGCACCATACGCATCGTCACGCCGGAGGCCGGCAGGCCGAGCGCCAGGGCAGGCAGGATGATCTGCTCGATGTTGCGCCAGGGGTGCACGCTGAAGCCGCTGTATGGGGTCGGTGGGGTCCAGTGGAACCAGATCGAAGGCAGCACGAGCAGCAGCGTGCCCAGCCAGAAAGCGGGGATCGAGAGGGCGCCGACGCTGACGAAACGCGCCAGGTAGTCGAGCGGGCTGTCCTGTCGCACGGCCGAGAGAATGCCTGCCGGCACCGCAACGACGACGGAGATGATGATCGCTAACAGCGCCACTTCTAATGAAACAGGCGCCGCGTTGCGCAGTTCCGCGCCGACCGAACGGTGTGTCAACAGCGAGCGGCCGAGGTCCCCGCGCAGCACGCCGCCAATCCAGCGCACGTACTGTTCTGGCAACGGAACATCGAGCCCGATCTCGTGGCGCAGTGCCCGGACGTCTTCCTGGCTAGTGCCGGCGTCCTGGAGAATAAAGTGCGTCACATCGCCGGGTACAACGCGCATCAGCAGGAAGATCGCGACGCTGACGGCGAGCAGTACCGGCACGAGCATGATCAGCCGGCGGAGCACATACTCACGCATAGAAAACGCGAGACCTCCCACCGCTGCATGCAGGCGTTGCCTGTCATGGTGGGGCTTGCCACCGGGGGCGGTCAAGCAGAGGGCGCACCAACGAGCAGGGAGGTTTGAGTGACCACGCGAGCGGAATCATTCGCCGCACAGTTCGAAGCAGTCAACGACGCGGTTACGGCGACAGTGATCGGCTGCACCGATCTTCGCATGCTACGCTGACTGCTACCGCTGTCGCAGGTGCGGCCTGGCGTCCCGGCATCGGGGCGGGTG
>JBBRGK010000008.1:0-19265 GCA_038240805.1 Dehalococcoidia bacterium
GTCGCGATCATGGCGAAGGAGCACGGGCTCCCTTTTTACGTGGCGGCACCCTGGAGCACGGTGGATCTGGCAACACCCAACGGCGGCGGGATCGACATTGAGGAACGCAGCCCGGAAGAAGTCACGTCATTCGGCGGCCGACGAACGGCCCCTTTTGGCATCAGTGTGCGAAATCCAGCTTTCGACGTGACGCCTTCACGGTACGTGACGGCCATCATCACCGACCGGGGCGTTGCTGAACAACCTCTTGCTGAAGGGCTCCTCCGGCTGTCAAATCTGGCAGCCGCAGTCTCGTCAACGAATTAAGGCGAATTAACCGGACTATAGCAGGAGCATCGAATGGCCGAGGCCAGGGTAGCAGTAATGGGTGGCAGCGGATTCTATGAAATGGACGGATTGACCGACATCCGCGAGGTGAAGGTCGAAACGCCCTTTGGGCACCCGAGCGACACGATCACGATCGGTGCTCTTGAGGGTGTCAGGGTGGCGTTTTTGCCCCGACACGGCCTTGGCCATCGTATCCTGCCGAGCGATCTGCCGGTGCGTGCGAATATGTACGCCCTGAAGACCCTCGGAGTGGAGTTCATTATCTCGATCAGCGCCTGCGGCAGCCTGCAGCAGGAGATCCAGCCGCTCGACCTGGTGATTCCGGATCAGTTAATCGACCGGACGAAGGGTCGCGAGAGCAGTTTTTTCGGTGATGGCATCGTGGCCCATATCGGTTTCGCCGACCCGTTTTGTCCTCATCTTTCCCTGGTGCTGGCATTGAGCGCCGGCGAGGCCGGCCCCACCGTGCATCGAGGCGGAACGCTGGTGGTCATGGAAGGCCCCGCCTTTTCAACCAGAGCCGAGTCGGAACTTTACCGTTCCTGGGGCGCCAGCCTGATCGGAATGACCGCCCTGCCGGAAGCAAAGCTCGCCCGCGAGGCGGAGATCTGCTACGCCGCCGTCGCCTGCGCGACGGATTACGACTGCTGGCATGCGGCTGAAGAAGATGTGTCGGCGGATCTCGTCCTGGCGAACCTGCTGAAAAACGTGGAAGTGTCGAAGCGGATCGTCCGAAGCGCCGTCACGCGCCTGCCCGCAGTGCGCGACTGTGTTTGCGCCTCGGCGTTGCAAACGGCGATCATCACGCGACCGAATTTCGTGCCCGAACAGGTGAAGCGCAACCTGGCGCCCATCATTGGACGGTATATGCCGACGGGCGTACCGGCGAGATGATGCCTGTCCTGACGGCATCCCAGTGACCTGGGGTTATTCGGAATGAACCATGTGAGGCATCGGTCTTGAGCATTCTGGTTGTTGGCAGCGCCGCATTTGACGATATCGAGACGCCGTTTGGTAAGGCTGAGCATATTCTTGGCGGCTCAAGCATCTATTTTTCCGCCGCTGCGAGCCTGTTCAGCCCGGTGCGCCTGGTTGCGGTCGTCGGTTCGGATATGCCGGCCAACGCGTACGACTTTCTTGCCGCGCGTAATGTAGATCTCCGCGGCCTGCAGGTTGCGCAGGGCAAAACCTTCCACTGGGCGGGACGCTACGACTACGATTTGAACGAGACCCACACACTGGCCACCGACCTCAACGTCTTCGCGACCTTCGCACCGACGATCCCCGCCGAATATGCGGACACCCCGTTTATCTTCCTCGCGAACATTCAGCCAGCACTGCAACGCACCGTTCTGAACCAGGTGCGTTCGCCAAAGCTGACGATGATGGACTCGATGAACTTCTGGATTTCGACGGAGCGTGACTCGGTCGAAAAAACGATGCGGCTCGTTGACATGGTCAGCATCAATGAATCCGAAGCTCGGATGTTCGCCGGCACCAGCAGCCTGCTCCGTGCGGCTCGGGCGATTCTTGAACTCGGACCGAAGGCTGTACTGGTGAAGCGCGGTGAATACGGAGTCGTCCTCTTCACCAAAGATGATTACTTCGCTGCGCCGGCCTACCCGCTTGAAGAGGTCTTTGACCCCACCGGCGCGGGCGACAGCTTCGCAGGCGGCTTCATGGGCTTTCTCGCGACTGCTCCCGAGATCGACGCCGCTACCCTGCGTCGGGCCGTCATCTACGGCAGCGCGGTTGCCAGTTTCACGGTACAAGCGTTCGGCGTCGAGCGTCTGAAGACCCTGACGAGGGCGGAGGTCGACGATCGCTGCCGTGAGTTCCAGCGTATGACCCGGTTCGGTGAGTTCTGAGATGGTGAAAGGGGCGCACATCGGCGCCTTCCGACGACTCGCCCGGAGGCGGTATCAGGTGGAGACCGTTTTTGAGCCGGACCGCATCCGCGCGCTGCTCGAACCGCGGCGCATCTATGCGGCCTACGCGCTCGGTCAGCTTGGCGCCGACCTGTTCCCGCTCGTGGACTGCTGGCGTTCGATCGAATTCGGTGGTGGCGAAGGTGCAGTAGCGGTCTTTTCACGAGGGGGGCTCGGCGACGCGCTGTTTACGATGGGCGACCCTGATTCGCTTGGCGCCGTGCTGGCGCTTCATCCGGGGCCGCGGCAGAACTACGCGACCTGCGAGCCCCGGCACCTTGAGATCATGCGGCGCTATTTCGGTTTCGCCTCCGAACGGACGATGCTGCGCATGGGCGTGACGCGACGAACGTTTGTGCCTGCCGAAGAGTCCGGCGGACATCTTCGTGTGCGCCGGATGCTCGGCAGCGACGCGAGGCTCATCAACCGGCTGTACAACAGCGAAGGCAGCCCTACCTACTACGGCAGTCAGGTGATCGAGTCGGGCGCCTACTTTGGCGTGATCGAAGATGGGCGTCTTGTCTCGGTCGCCGGTACTCACGTCGTTTCGCCCGAAGAAGGCATCGCCGTCGTCGGCAACGTATTCACACATCCTCGCTGGCGCAGCATGGGCTACGCGCGCATCGCGACGGGTGCGGCCACGTCGTACTTGCTGGCAATGTGTCGCGATGTCGTGCTCACAGTTGACCCGGAGAACGTGCCTGCGGTTCGGGCGTACGAACGGCTTGGCTATCGGACCGATTGCCGGCTGATCGAAGCCGCCGTAACGCGTCGAGAGCTCGTCGGCGCTGGCAGCTATCTGCGCAGGCTGCGCGCCAGGCTGCGCGGTCACGAGGAAGGGATCGAGATTATCAACAGATAGGATGTAGAAGCTGGCGCAGTGTTTCGTTCATACATCGGCGCAGCTGTAGCTGGCGCCGCCGAACCGGCCCGCCGGAAGCGGGAATGCACCATATAGCATGGCAAGGAGTTTCAATGGCAACCGCACCACAGACTCGAGGCGACGTACGCGACCGTGCGCTCGCAAACGAAGGCATCCGCCGCATCGAATGGGCCGCGCGCGAAATGCCCGTGATCGCACTCACGCGGGAGCGATTCCGCAAAGAGCAGCCGCTGAAGGGCATCCGGGTTGCCGGCTGTCTCCACATCACCACGGAGACAGCGAACCTGCTGATCGCGCTAAAGGAAGGGGGCGCGGAAGTGACTGCCTGCGCCAGCAACCCCCTCTCCACCCAGGACGATGTCGCAGCGGCGCTCAATGTCGAATATGGCATCACCACGTATGCTATTAAGGGCGAAGACAACGAGACCTATTACCGGCACATTCACGCGGCTCTGGATTCGAACCCACAGGTGACGATGGACGACGGCTGCGACCTCGTGGCCACGATTCACAAAGATCGCCGGGATCTTATACCCGGCATTATCGGTGGCACCGAAGAGACGACGACCGGCGTGGTCCGCCTGCACGGAATGGCAAGAGACGGCGCCCTGAAGTTTCCGATTATCGCCGTGAACGATGCCGATACCAAGCACATGTTCGACAACCGCTACGGCACCGGCCAGAGCACACTTGACGGAGTCATCCGCGCCACCAACATCCTCCTGGCCGGCAAGAACCTCGTCGTCGCCGGCTACGGCTGGTGTGGACGCGGTGTCGCCAGCAGGGCTCGCGGCATGGGCGCACTGGTCATCATCACCGAAGTGGATCCGATCCGCGCCCTCGAAGCGGTCATGGACGGTTTCCGCGTCATGCCGATGGTCGAAGCCGCAGCGATCGGCGATATCTTCATAACCGTGACCGGCGACCTGAACGTGATCGACCAGCCCCACCTCGAAGTGATGAAGGACGGCGCAATTGTCGCCAACTCAGGCCATTTCAACGACGAGATCAACATCGGCGCCCTCGAAGCGTTGAGCGAAGGAAACCGGCCCGTGCGCGAGTTCGTGCAGGAGTACCGGATCAGCGACGGCCGCAAGATCTTCCTGCTTGGTGAAGGCCGGCTGATCAACCTCACTGCGGCCGAAGGTCACCCTGCAAGCGTCATGGATATGAGCTTTGCCAACCAGGCGCTCTCGGTCGAGCACGTAGTGATCAACCAGGGCAAACTCAAGCCTGGCGTCTATGAGGTGCCAAAGGAGATCGACCAGGAGATCGCCCGGCTCAAGCTGATCGCAATGGGCATCAGGATCGACACGCTCACCGACGCACAGTCCGCGTACCTCGCATCGTGGGAATCGGGCACGTAAGTACGATCGTTCGCAGGGAGCCGTCCGGCCCGATCAGCCGGGCGGCTTTGTCTTGCGGACGCACACTGACACAGCACAAATTAACCCGCACAGCAGGCGGCGAACTGATACAGGAGGAGCAGGTTAGTGAGTACCACGTTTATGAACTCTCGATCGCTATTTCTCACTTCGGAGTCGGTGACGGAAGGCCATCCCGACAAAATGTGCGACCAGATCTCGGATGCCGTTCTCGACGCGATCCTCGCGCAGGATCCGACCGCGCATGTCGCCTGCGAGACAGCAGCGACCACTGGTCTGGTGCTGGTGATGGGTGAAGTCACCACAAACGGCTGGGTGGACGTGCAGAAGATCGTGCGCGACACCGTGACGGAGATCGGCTACACCAGCGACGAGTACGGCTTCAATGCCAATACCTGCGGCGTTATCGTTGCCCTGCACGGACAATCGCCCGATATCGCTGGCGGCGTTGAAGAGTCGTTCGAGGCCCGTCAGCAGCACGGCGAAGTGGACCAATACGAGCTTCAGGGCGCCGGCGACCAGGGCATGATGATGGGCTTCGCTTGCGACGAAACGCCAGAGCTAATGCCAATGACGATCGCCCTGGCGCATCGCCTCACACGCAGACTGACGGAGCTTCGTAAGAACGGCACGCTTCCTTACCTGCGCCCGGACGGCAAATCACAGGTCACAATCGAATATTCGTTTGGCAAGCCCGTTCGTGTAGATGCTGTCGTGATCTCGACACAGCACGATCCGAATACCAGCCAGGAACAGATCGAAAAAGATATCACCGCGCAGGTGATCCGACCGGTGATCGAGGCTGAGAACGCGGGCTTGCTCGACGACCGGACGAAGTATTACGTCAACCCGTCGGGGCGTTTTGCCATCGGTGGGCCTATGGGCGATGCTGGCCTGACCGGGCGCAAGATCATCGTTGACACCTACGGCGGTATTTCGCGTCACGGTGGCGGCGCCTTCTCCGGCAAAGACCCATCGAAAGTGGACCGGTCTGCTGCCTATGCAGCGCGCTATGTCGCTAAAAACGTCGTTGCCGCCGGACTTGCGGACCGCTGCGAAGTTCAGGTTTCCTACGCCATCGGCAAAGCCGAGCCGACATCGCTTGCGATTGAAACGTTCGGATCAGCTCGCATAGATGAAGAGCGGATTCTGGAGCTCGTAAAAGAGCACTTCGATCTTCGTCCTGCAGCGATCATCGAGAACCTGAACCTGCTGCGCCCTATTTACAAGCAGACAGCGTCCTATGGTCACTTCGGCCGCACCGACATTGACCTGCCCTGGGAAAAGACGGACAAAGCCGAAACTTTGCGTGCGCAGGCGGGCATGGAAGCAGCCTCAGCCATAGCATAAGTGCCGGCTGGTCGGAGATCGCAAAGGCCAAACCAAAGCCGATCGAAAATGTCGGGATATACGAAGAGGCCGCGCTGAGCGCGGCCTCTTCCCTTATGGTTTTCGGGGTATAGCGGGAACCTAACCCTCGTTCTTGCGCGAGCGCAGAGCGAAGGCGCCACCGACTGCCAGGGCAAGAATGCCCAGACCAGCCGTGGCCGGGAGCAGCGGACTATTACCCTGATCTACGCCACCCGTACCGGTCCTCGGCAGTGCAGGCGCAGCTGGCTTCGGAGCCGCAGGCGCTGCAGCAGCCGGGGCCACAGGGCGCTGGGCGGCAGGTGCAGCTGCCGTCGGGGCAGCCGTCGCCGGTCGAGCAGTAGCTGCTGCCGTTGCCGACGGACGCGCCGTGGCGGGGGCAGGGGCCGGAGTCGCGGGCCGTGCCGTCGCTGATGCCGCGGGCGGCGGCGGAGGAGGAGGCGGCGGAGCCTGGGTTGCAGCGCCACCAGATGTCGGCGGTGGCGGCGGAGGCGGAGGCGGTGGCGGTCCGCCCGCGGTGGCCGTCGCTGTGGCGCCCGTCTGCGCGTGCGCCGTACCCTGGCTAAAGGTGCCCAGGGTCAGCCCACCGATGAGCAGAGCACTGGCGGCCAGCACCAGGGCGCCTCGTCCTGGCCGGAATCGCCGGAATCTGGAATTGGTCACTAGAACCCTCCTGCGTGTTTTTACTGTGTGCTTCAAATTAAGGCCCCGAAACCCACAAGCACTGTGTCTCATATATCAGAGACGAAACAGCGGCGTCAAGAATTCGCCCATATTCACGTATCAAAACCCATTAACTGATCATAAACAACTGTTCATCGTACGGATAAGCGGCACAGCCATTGTTCACCGTAGGTCCGACCGTCTCGGTCCCCACGACGCCCACAGCAAGGTGGGCAGTCAGGTTGCCGGCGAACTGCCCGTAGTGGAGCCTCCCAGGCGCTCTGCATACCTGTGCAAAGCGGCCACCTGTGGATCCGATACGGCAATCTCCGCGCGAGCGTTGCGCACCAGGTTGTACGAATGTGGCAGATCGAAACCCATGCGCAGCAGCGTGGCGATTGCGAACGTGACGCTCCTGCCAAGACCCTCCCGACAGTGAACAAACACCCGTTCGTCCTCGCCCATCCGCTGGAGAACCCATGCCGTTGCTTCATCCAGTTGTTCCATCGTCGGAGCCGCGAAGTCGTCAACAGGCAACCGCAGGTAGCGCAATGAAGCGGCGGTTTTCTCCTCATGCTCGTCAACGCCTTCGGACCGCACGTCGAGCACGGCACGGATTCCGAGGCGGCCCAGCTCTCCCGGATCGCGCGCCGATGCGACTCCTCCCACGGCAAGCATCGGCGTTACCCAGAAGATATTGCTCTGACCACGCCCCCGCAGGAGCCACGATAGTACCCGCTTCACCGGCCCTCGCCTCCCGCGTCTAACGGCAGCCAGCTGGTTCTGTCATCAATGGCCGTTAGCCGATTCAGGTGTACAACCGCATGGTTGCACACCGGGCGCGCGTAGTACTCACCTTGCCCGTCGATCGCAACGGCTGCTACGATCTGAGCCGCGCCCGGTCAGCAGGCGCGGATGGTAACTGCCGGTAACCGCCGGTAACTGCCGTAAACGTGAGGGCGCGGATGGCCAGAATTGTAACGGTGCGGGTGCCCGCGTCGAGCGCAAACATGGGACCGGCGTTCGATTCAGCGGGAATCGCGCTCGATCTGACCGTGGATGTCTGCCTCACGATGCACGATGCGCCTGTCGCGCCAGCGAAGGACCGAGGGGAGCAACTTGCCCTGGCGGCTGCGCAGGCCGTATTCGCGCAGGCGGGCACGCCGCCCTCGCTGAACCTCCGGGCCGAATTTCACGGCGAAATCCCTGTCGGGCGTGGCCTCGGTGCAAGCGCGGTCCTGCGTGCCGGAGCTGTTCTCGCCGCCAACCGGCTGCTCGATGATCCGCTTACCACTGACCAGCTGCTGGAGATAGCCACCGAACTGGAAGGACACGCAGACAACGTTGCCCCCGCGATCTTTGGCGGCTTCCAGATCGTTGTCTGGCACGAAGGCAGGCTCACCCGCGTCGAAGTGCCGCTTCCGGCCGGCCTGCAGGCCGTAGTCCTCGTTCCCGACTTTGATATGCCGACGAGCGAAAGCCGCCGGTTGCTGCCACACGAGTTGACCCGGCAGGAGGCGGTCTTCAACATCGGGCGGGCCGCGCTACTCGTCGCGGCCCTGTCAACCGGGCGTCTGGATGCGCTGCGAGTAGCTACGCAAGACGTGTTGCACCAGCCCGCGCGGGCGACACTTTTCCCCGCGCTGTTCGATGTGATCGCTGCGGCGCTGTCAGAAGGCGCTGCCTGCGCCTATCTGTCGGGCGGCGGTTCGGCGGTGCTCGCACTGACCACCGGCAACATGGCAGGCATCGGCACAGCGATGCTTGCTGCTTCACAGCGACGCGGCACGTCGGGGACGTACATGGTCACGCGACCTCGGGCCTGCGGCGCCGAAATCATCTCCGACGAGAGATCGGGATGAGCGGACCGGCACCGATCATTGTCCAGAAGTATGGCGGCTCGTCGGTTGCCAATGCGGACCGAATCCGGCACGTCGCCGAGCGGGTTGCGGCCAGACGCCTTGAGGGCCGTCAGCTCGTCGTGGTCGTTTCCGCAATGGGCGACACTACCGATGACCTGATCGCCCTGGCCCGGCAGATAACTTCGCGTCCTTCCGCACGCGAACTCGATGTCCTGATGTCCACCGGCGAGATCGTGAGCAGCACGCTGCTGGCGATGGCGTTACGCGAAATCGGAGAGGAAGCGATCAGCCTGACCGGCATGCAGGCGGGGATTCAGACGGACGCCGTTCACAGCAAGGCCCGGATCCTGAATATCGACCCTCGACGCATGCACGAGGAGTTGAACCGGGGCCGCACGTTGATCATCGCCGGTTTTCAGGGAGTAACGCCTGAGTTTGACGTCACGACGCTGGGCCGTGGAGGGTCAGACACGACGGCCGTTGCGCTTGCAGTGGCGCTCCAGGCCGAGCGGTGCGAGCGGTTTACCGACGTTGACGGCGTCTACACCACCGATCCGCGAGTCGAACCCAGGGCGCGAAAACTTCGTGACATCGGTTACGAAGAGATGCTGGAGCTCGCCAGCCACGGTGCCAAAATCATGCACCCGCGCGCCGTCGAGCTGGGCCAGCTGTATAACCTGCCGATCCTCGTAGCCTCCAGCTTCACCAATGAGCCGGGGACGCTGATCCACGGAGGTCCCGGAATGGAGCCGACCAATAAGGTACGCGGCATCGCGCACGACTTCGACGTTAGTAAGATCACCATCCGCGGCGTGCCGGACAGGCCGGGAATCGCTGCCGCGATCTTTGGGCCGCTCGCCGATGCGCACGTCTCCGTCGATACGATCGTGCAGAACTCAAGTCTTGAGAACCTGACCGACATGACCTTCACGGTCAGCAAAGACGAGCTGCAGCGTGCGATGGAGCTGGTCGAGCCGCTGGCGGCAGAGATCGGCGCTGGCGGCATCACGACCGACAGCCGGCTTGGAAAAGTGAGCATCGTTGGCACCGGTATGCAGAACACACCCGGATACGCAGCGACGATGTTCAGGACGTTGTTCGACGCGTCGATCAACATTCAACTGATCACGACAAGCGAGATCCGCATTACCTGCATCATCGCGGAGGCAGACGTCTTGCCGGCAGTCAAGGCGCTGCACAGAGCGTTCGAGCTTGAAAGCGCTGAGTAGGTGCCCGCCATCGGCTCACCGACCCGAAAGCAATGCAAGCCAATCACGCGGGGAAACTGACTGCAGCCCGGCGTACCCACAGTTAACCGCCAGCAGCCTGTCGAATAAACCTGGACGGCTCTGCAAGCCAGCCATCGCGCGCGGCGTCAGGGCGGGAAACGAACACAGGCCGAGCGCCACCCAGGTCAGCAGCGTGCCCGTGCGGGTGATGCGGCGATGTTCAGCAGCATAAGCGCTGAGATCGAGAGTGCTGCCGGCTCGGAGCGCCCGATCGATAACCTTCGCTGCTGCCTGCGCTTGCTGTAGCGCCGAGGCCATGCCTTCGCCGGTGATCGGATCAAGGAAACCCGCCGCGTCTCCAACCAGCATCACACCGTCACCGGCAACGGATTGTGCCCGGACGGCGAAAGGTCCGGTGGCCCGCACACCGGAGAGCAGCGTGGCTCCCGTCAGCAAGCGCGACAAATGCGGCTGTGCACGCACCGTGTGCTCGTAGGACCCCGCCAGGTTACCCGCGAACCGCTGCATCAGTTTCCTGCCACCAAGGAGCGCCACCAGCGCCTCATCGCCGCCCAGAGGCGTAACATAGGCTTCCATGCCGCGACAGAGCATGACTTCCACCTCGGGCTCAAGCCGTTGAGCCGCGTCTAGCCGGAAATGACCGACCACCGCGTAGCGTCGCGGGCGTCGCCGGGATCGATCCCATCGCATTGCTGTCCGCACACGGGACCGCAGACCATCTGCCCCGACGACGACTCGCGCCCTCACAACAGTGCTGCCATCGGTGACCCCAACCACGCAGCCATCGGTCCTGACCACGTCCCGAACTCGAACTCCCTCACGGACTTGCACACACGCTGTTTCCCTGGCGGCATTCAGCAAAAGCTGATCCAACCGAAGCCGCCGCACGCCGAGCGCGACCCGGCTCTTGCCGTGGACGCTGGCGAAACGCCCGACGACGGTTTCACCGCTTTCCAGCCGGTAACGAACGCCGTGCAACTCCGAAGCGCCCGCAGCGAGGACGCTGTCCAGCAAACCGAGTTCTGCCAGTACATCCACGCCGTGGGGCATCAGCCCTTCGCCACATGCCTTGTCGCGGGGAAAACGAGCGCGGTCGAGGACGATGACGTGCCAGCCGCGACGGCCGAGAAAAACAGCCGTCGCCGCGCCTGCCACGCTGCCACCGACGATCACGACATCGGCATCACGGGTCATGCTCTTCAACCTCTGACGTCACCACGACTTATAACCCGGCGCCATAACCAGGCGCGATAGCCACTCAGCGTAGGAGCGAACTTCGGATCGGCCTCAAATCGCCGCATCGCCTGAGTCTCAAACCAGAATCGCAGCCGCGTGGCCCCAGGCGAGCGATCTGCTAAAATTAACGATGCATGGCAGGCAGAACGAAACCGGGGGCCGCTGCGAGTCGTACTTCTACTGACACCGACGACTGCGAAGCCGTCTCACCTGATCCTGCAACTTCAGATCGGTAATTCACACACTACTTGAGGAACACCAATGATTTCTTTCAATCCGGCACGGTACATCGCTTTCGGTTTCGTCCCAATCGCTGCGCTGGTGATCGCGGGCTCGCCTGCCCGCCACGTGATCCCTGTGCACGCCGACGGCGTCGTCGGAATTTCGATGCAGGGCAATGCGTTCTCTCCGCGGACGACCACAGTTTCCGCCGGCACCACGGTCGTCTGGGAAAATGACGAGGATCCGAACGGCATCAACGTCCACCACGATGTGCTCGCCGACGACTATGTTTCATGGGGCTCAGACTACGTCGCCCCCGGGGGAACCTACTCCCGCACGTTCGACACTCCGGGCACCTACAACTACCTCTGCGATCTGCACGACGGCATGGAAGCGACGATCATCGTCCAGTAGTCGAAGCGCTATCACGCAGCGACACTTCGACGGTGGCTGCCCCTGCTACGGTCCGTTCGCCCCGATGGTTCTCAGCCCAGACTTCGACATCGAGCAGGCCGTGGCCATTTTCGATCGCGGCGCGAGTGACGATACCGTGGCAGACGATCGGCTGCCGCGGCGTGTCAGGCCGTCGATAGGTCGCCCGGAGCGAACGAATCAGAGCGTCTGGACCCGCCCAGCGCTGCAACAGCAGCGCGAGAAACGCCAGCTTCATCGGCCCAGGAATAACGCTGTCTGGCAGACCCAGCGAACGGGCCAGGTCGCGGTCGTAAAAAATGGGCACGAACGTCCAGGTCGCGCCCGACCACTTCACCACCTGCAGCAGTTCCGGGCGTTTCTCCAACGGCGGCAGGCGTTCCCCTTCCTGAAAGTCATCGAAGAAGCGCTTCGGCTCGGTCATGGCGCTTCCTCGTTCGGAGCAGCACTCCATCGCGCCATGATCCGGCTGGCGCGGGCAACTGGCTCACCGGCGCTGTCAACGAAAGCCCACTCGTACCGCATATAGAGCGTCTGGCCGTTTCTGCCACCGAACCGCTCGTAGATATCGGCTACGCTGCCCGAGCCGGTGATCTGTTCATTCCAGCGCAGCGGACGTAGAAGGTCCCACTCATCGCCGGCTAGCACACCTCCCTGAAACAACCCTGGCAGCGCAGCGGGCGCCATCTCTGTCTCAAATGCTGCGACGTAAAAGGCCGGCGCATATTCACCCCGGGTTATGGCATCGGCGTCCTCATCGAGCGCCTCGGCCAGTCTCCGCGCAATCTGACGATCGATGACAAACGTGCGCGGCTCAGTCCGCGAACCGATCGCGGCTTTAAGCTCCTCGGTGAGCAGTGAACGTTCCGGCTCCATGCCACGCCTTTCCGCGATCTGCCGCCTGATCAGTTCGGAGACGCCGGTTATTCATGCCGGCTCAATACGCGAACAGCGGGCTTGCGACCTCTTCTGCCTAGAGGTTGGTATTAAAGAACGAGCCGACCGCCTCACCGAGTTGACCGATCCGCCCACTCCAGAAATGGTCGGTGCCGCGCACGATCGCTGTGGTTGTCGAAGCGCCGACAGCGATCGCAAGCTGCTGCAGCGGCTCAACCGGCGCAAACTGGTCCTGGTCGCCAGCGATTAGCAGCACGGGAATCTGGAAGCCCTGCAATGCCGTGAAATCGACCATCTGTGGCGGCACGGAGATCGCGGCCAGAGCACTGATTCCGGCGGCGATGCCGGCGTTCAAAACGACCGCCGCGCCGAATGAATAACCCGCTAGCCCGAGCCGTGAGCGGTCGATTTCCTCGCGCGAGCGCAGGTAGTCGAGTGCGGCCCAGACATCTTCCCGCTCGCCATACCCGCCTGCGTGTTCACCGCCTGACCCTCCCACGCCCCGGAAATTGAACCGCAGCGTCGCACATTCCTGGTCCTGCAATCCCCGGCAGACCCGGTTGACGACATCGTTGTGCATATCGCCGCCATAAAGCGGGTGCGGGTGGCAGACCACCACGCCGCGCATTGGAACCGTCGCAGCCGGGGGCAACTCCAGCATGCCCTCCAGCATGATCTCGCCGCAGGGGAACTGGACTCGTTCTGGTGCCACGAAGTTAGCCTTCTGTTTCACGGATTGGCCGGCCGCTCATTCGACTCACGCGCCGCACGGGGGATCACCGGGAGAAGAAGGTGCGAAGCACGCCCGGCGTCGTGGTAAATCGTGTTATCTGCCACTACGACCCGCCGGTTTCGACCGAGCGGCTCGCCGGTGTTCGGGTTCACATCAAACCGGGGAAAATTGCTGCTTGAGATGTCGAGCCGCAGGCGGTGCCCGGCGGCAAAGATATTGCTCGTCGGGTACAGCACTATCGTAAACTCATACGCCTCGCCAGGGGTCATCAATGCGGCTGTTGTACGATCGGCCCGATAGCGAGCGCGGGTAATGCTATCGGCGATATTCATCGCATAGCCGTCAGGGTAGTCGGCGCCGGGAGGGTATACATCGACCAGCTTGGCGGTAAAGTCGGTGTCGACGGCAGTCGATGAGGCCCAGAGCCGCACCTCAAGCGGGCCTGTGACCTCGAGCGCCTCGGTCAACGGTTCTGTCTGAAATACCAGCACATCCGAACGGGCAGCGAGTGGGAGCGTGTCCTTCGCACCCATCACCCACGGGGCGCCGCGCTGATCGAAGGCGCCGTTCGGCATCACGTCGTAGCCGACGGAGATATTGCCTCCTATTGTTGGCACCGGGTCGAGCGGGTTGAACCGATATGTCGTCGGCATCGCCTTCGCGTCCGGCGCATTCTCTGCGAGCAGCCCTGCGGCGTGCAGGTAGAAGGGCGTAATGCGGGTTCGCGCCAGCGGCCACTCCTGTTCGTCGCGCCACGAGCCGCCGTGACTGAGACGCCCCTCTGCATTGCGACGACCGCTGCCTCCGCCCATAACGAAGATCCGTACCGGCGCCTCGTGCTCGACTTCCGTCGGCAGGTCCTTCAGCCAGCGGTCGAACCAGCGCAGGCGAAAGCCGTTGTAGTCATCCATCGGAGCGTCGGGGCCAAAGTCCACATCGCCGGACCATGACTGCGCCATCGTGGCGACCCCGTGCACCCACGGGCCCATAATCAGACGAACCGGCCCCCGCTTGAGAGCGCTGAGGGCGACGTAGTTGTCGGTCACAGCACGCGCATACGAGTCGTACCAGCCGCTGAGCAGGAACAGCGGTATGTCCGCGTGCTGCTCGTAGTGTTCATCAGCCACATAGCCAAAGTGGCCCTTCCAGTAATCGTCGTACTCGCCATGCGTCAGCACATCGAGCACCCAGCGCTCATACGCTGGCAACAGACGGAGCGGAGAAACTCCCTCCCGCAGTGGCATCTTCCCTAGCCAGGTCCGTATCTCCGCGCGCGCCTTCTCCAGCGTGGCTCGCAGGAACGGATCGCGCATCGCTTCGGGAGAGCTCGTCGCCATCTGGAAGGCATAAACGACGAAGCGAAGCTCCATCGCCCCGCCCTGACGCATCGCGTTAGTGTGGTAGTTGGACATCCCTTCGCTGACAAACTGTGCTGCCAGTGCCGGAGGCGCCTGCGAGGCGATCGCCGTCTGGTTGCTGCCGCTGTAGGAGAGTCCAATCGTGCCGGCTCTGCCGTTGCACCATGCTTGTGCTACAACCCATTCGAGCGCGTCCACACCATCCTCGCCCTCAAGTGCGAACGGGTACCATTCCCCATCGGAGCCGAACCGGCCGCGCACGTCCTGGATCACCGTGACGTAGCCGTGCCGCGCAAAAAACCGGCCGACGGCGGCGAGGTCGTTGCGGAGCTTGTTGTACGGCGTTCGCTCCATGATCACCGGCCACGGCCCCTGCTGCACCAGCCCACCGAGTGCGGGCGCGTATATGTCCGTAGCAAGAAGCACACCATCACGCATAGGCACCATCACATCGCGTGTGACCACGACGTCATACTGCTGCCAGCTGCCACCCCGACCGCCGCCGGCGGCGGCCGCATACCCGGCAGGAGATGTAGAGAGTCCATCGACAGCGGTCATTGCAAGATCCATCCATCGTTATTCTCTGCCGCGCGTCGGCTCGGTGATCGTAGGCAGGACAGAATGAGGCGTCAAGGAAACCGCAGATCGGAACGCACCCCGGTACCTCTGCTGGAACGCTCCTAACGACGCAGAGCTCACGCCGCTGAGGGCATCATCACGGATGCTATACTCTGCCAATGACTGTTGCCGAACATGAAAACAGCCGCGTACGAGCGGCTGCCTGGCTACGCGCGCACCCCGGTCTCGCGGAGTTCGGCATCGTCGGCGGCTGCCTGCTGCTGTACTTCCTGGTTCGTGGCGGCGTCGTCAACCAGCCAGAGCAGGCATTCAACCACGCAGCTGATGTGATCGGCCTCGAGAAGCGGCTCGGGTTCTTCTGGGAGCCCGAATGGCAACAGGCAATCCGCAACAGCTCCTTCCAATCGCACCTCTGGGATTACGTCTACTTCTGGCTGCATGCTCCCGTAATCGTAGTGGCGGCTATCTGGCTCTACTTCCGCCATCAGAGCGTCTACGCGCTGTTTCGGAGCGCCTTCCTGGTTTCGGCGCTCATTGGCCTGTTCGTCTATGCGGTCTATCCGGTGGCGCCGCCGCGGTTGATGACGGCTGCCGGGTTTCGTGAGTACGGCGTGACCGCTGCGCCTCCGCAGTTCGGCTTTCAGGACACGATGCGCGAGTACAGCCCGATCAGCTACCAGGCGGAATCGCTGAAGCCGTTCGTCAACCCGTTTGCAGCGATTCCGAGTTTGCATTTTGGCTGGGCGTTTTTGATCGGGCTGGCCATCGCAGCGGCGTTGCGCAACTGGCTCGGCGCCATGATTGCGATTGGTTTGCCGGTGCTAATGCTGTTCGGCGTCACGCTCACCGCGAATCACTTCCTCTTCGACGCGGTCGTCGGTATCCTGGTGTGCTGGTTCGCCCTTGCGGCTGCGTTCTGCTTTTCGCGCGCCGCTGTGGCCGTGCGGCGGCGGCAGGCTTTGTCGCCTCTCGGTCGCACAGCGCCGCTGATCGGCGCCGAGGGCGACTGAACCTGAGAAGTACCCTCAGCGCTTCAGTTCAGGTGACGCACCGTGGTCACCGTATCAAAGACTGCGTAGACCTGAATGGTCAGGTCACGCACCTCGCCCTCCCACCGTTCCCAATCGCGGCGGGCACGTTCGGCCTCCGGGCTTTGCAGAGCCTTCTGAATCACACTCTCGTCCTTGAACAGGAAGACGCTGAGGACGTTCGGAGCGCCGTGCTGCGCCTGCGATCCAAAACTCAGGTCACGATATTCGACGATTCCAGGAATTGAAAGCGCGTGAGGCAGGTGAACCGTGCGATACCACCGCCGGAATTCAGGCAGTAGGGCGGGCCGGATACGTGCCCGGACGAGCAGGAACGGCCGTCCTGCCATCAGGCAGATCTGCCGGCATCGCTGCGCATCATCGCTGGCTCATTATGGCGTCGGACTTGCGGGCGTCGGATTCGCTGTCGGTAGCGGTGTCCCCGCAGGGAGAGCCGTCGAAGTACCGAGTGCTGCTATCACCGTCGGGGCGCCCGGCGCCAGCGTCGGATACACCGGCTTCGGACCACGTTGGCCTGCGCCGCACGCGTTCTCCGGGTCGTATTCGCACTGGTTGCGCTCGACAAAATCGGTAAAGATCTGCACATCTTTCGACGATTTGGGATCGAAATCGTGCCCGACTGAACCGGGCTGACAGTCCGGGGCGCCAAACGTCTCAATGCGCGTCCAGGCTGTCATCGCGACCTGGCACGGCATGTCGGGGCGCGGGGCGAGCAGCACCCGGCCAGCCCCTTTATCAAGCTCGGAGTTGACGATGTCCGTCAGTTTCTTGACTACTTCCGGGGACGCGGAACTGTTGTATGTGACATCCACGCCCCCATGCTCCAGGAAGTGCGGCAGGTATTCGGTAGTGAATGGCACGGTGTAGATTCCGCGTGCCGGCACGGTGTCAAAATGCGGACCAGAATTGGGGGGGTCGGTGTTGTAAACCACGTGGGAGCTTCCTGGCTTGACATGAGCGTTGCCCTGGGTCGGCAGCTTCTTACCGGGCAGGGGAGTCCGCAGGCCAAAAGGATCGAGGAAGTAGAACCCCGCGACGATCACCAGAACTGCTGCGACTGCAGCCGCCCACGGCCACCAGGAAGGCAGCACGGATTGCTTCTGCGGCGCTGCCGCGTACTGCTGCTTCGACCGGGCCGCACCCGGGCGCCTGTCCAGCGCCGGCTGCGAGGGCAATGACCCACGCAGGCGTGACTTCTGCCGTTGCTGAATCCGCTTCGCGTCGCGGGCGTTTTGGCGCTGCTGCTCTCGGTTCATCGCATCCTCAGCGGGGCCACCTGCGGACGTGGCGCGGTCCTCTGAATTGTAGGCGATCGATTCTGTTACAGCGAAACCGTGAGCACACCCACGCGAGCCATCAGGGCGCCGACGAAAGCCAGCCTACGGCAAACAACAGGCTGGCGGCGATCATCAATCCCCAGCCGATGCGCATCACCGCCGGAAGCGGCCGCAAAAGACAGAGCCCGACCGCAACCAGCAGCAAAGCCCCGGCCATGAGCGCGGCAGCGATGACTCTCCCGGTCTGATATCCCGCCGGAACTGCGATGATCGGGCCGAGCGCCAGAGCCAGCGCCAGGCATATCCACCCACCCAACAACGCCCCGCGCGTGCCGAGCTGATGGGCGGCACCGGTGACACCAGCTGCAACGTCGCTATCGATATCGGGAGCCGTGTTCCCGAGGTAGAGTGCTGCCCCAACGAGAACCCCGAGCGGGTATTCCCAGAGCAGTCCAGGCGCCAGCCGGCCAAGTGCCGACCAGATCCAGATCGGAAGCAACGGTAGAGCAAGCAGGTAGGTGGCGACGCTAAACGGCGTCCGTTTGAGGCCCGCATCATAGGCCAGGCCGCAGGCGAGCCCGCCCATACCGGCCAGCCAGGGACCGAAGCCAAGCGTGGCACACACAATGCAGGCGGCGATCGCTGCCGCCCCTGCGAGCGTCCCGGCGCTCCTTCGCGAAAGGGCGCCAGCGACGATCGGCTTCCATGGCTTGGTCAGCCGATCGAGGTCAACATCGTACGCGTCGTTTGCAGCACCGATCGCGCTCTGAATAAACAGCATCACCAGCAGGAGCCGCAACAGCCGGCTCCAGGGCGGCAGCCCGTGCCAGGCCACGAGCGCGAAGAGGAAGACCGCAACCACGTTCGCAAGCGTCGGGAACGGATGAATCACGCGGCACGCGCGCAGGATCTTCCGGGGTCCTAGCAGGGGCGGCTGACTGCCCGACGCCACGCGCTGGCTCCCTCCGCGCGGCTTGACCGCCCCGCGACCCAGCAGCTAGGATACGCAGGCCGGTCACGGAACGCGACCGGCGGAGCATTGAGCCTGTGATCGAAATAGCTCCGGACCCGCCGCCTTTACGGTGTGCAAGCGGCCTCTTCCGTGAGGAGGGGCTGGATCTGCAAGGTGTGCCCGCTTCGTGAATGCGAAGCGGGTTTTTTGTTGCCAACAGCATTCGGAGGTTGAACCGTCATGCCACTGAGTTTTGGACTCGATTTCGGCACGTCAAACTCCTCGATCGCCGTGTATGACGGCAGCAGCGTCAGGCTCGTGCCGCTGGACCAGCACGCTGCGGAGCCTTCGGTGCTTCGCTCCCTGCTCTACCTCACCCGCTCGGGCGAACGGTACGTCGGCCAAGAGGCGATGGACCGATATCTTGCAGAGAATATGGGCCGCCCCGTCCGGCTGGAGCGCCGGTTTGTAGGTGAGGTGACGATGACGTTCGGCGGCGTGGGCACCCTCACCACTCAGGCACACGCGGTTGTCGATGCCAATGAGCCGGGAAGGCTCTTCCAGTCGATTAAGACCCTGCTTCCCGACCGCATGTTCACGAAGACAAATCTCTTCGGCATCGAACTCACCGCCGAGGACCTGATCGTGCTGCTGGCCGGTGAGATCGTGCGCCGCACCGAGGAACACACCGGCGAGAGGATCAGCCGCATTACCGTTGGCCGTCCGGTGCATTACTCCACGACACCGGAAGGCGATGCGCTGGCCAGGCAGCGCATGACCGACGCGTTTGCCCGCCTTGAGATTCCGCAGGTGCAGTTCCTGGAAGAGCCGGTAGCTGCATCGATCAGCTATACACAGCGCGGT
>JBBRGK010000009.1:0-19101 GCA_038240805.1 Dehalococcoidia bacterium
CGAAGAGTACAAAACGTCCGACAAGCACGACGGCACGGAGAAGAACCCGCACTGGCTAACCGGCGCTGCGGCCTGAGCCCGCTCTGTGTTCGCGGCCTGATACCGATATTTGACATCGCCCGACTGCGCCTGTAACGTCCCCTAACGTAAGTAAGTTAACTAAGTCGGGGGAGGTTGCGAGATGGGTCCGAATTCCGCCGTCGGTTCATCAGCCTGGAATCAACGAATCGTCTCGCGCCGTCGAGTCCTGCATGTGGCCGGGCTGAGCGCCGGCGCGACGGCCTTCTTTGCTGCCTGCGGCGGCAATTCTTCCAGCAACAAATCGTCTGCGACTGCTACAAAGGCCGCCGCGCCGGCCTCACCCGTCGCAGGAGCTTCAACTCCAGCAGTGAAGGGATCCGCCACTGCGGCAGTCACTGCAGTGGTCGTCGGCGGCAATCTGATCTTTGCCGCCACAAGGGACGTGACCACCCTTGATGGCCACGTCGGCACCCTCGGTGATGAGGTCAACGTTTACTCGGGTCTTTACGACTCCAGCCTCACCTATGACGACAACGCTCAGATCATTCCGAACGTCGCTGATAAATTCGAGTATCCGGACAATACGACGATCGTTCTGCACTATCGCGCCAACGTTGCCTTCCACGACGGTGAAACGCTCACGGCATCGACCGTGAAGGCAAACTTCGACCGCTTCCTTGACCCCGCAACCGCGTCCCCAGGCGGCGCGAGCCTACAGAAGAAGCTGGCAAAGATCGAGGTGATCGATCCGAACACGGTTAAATTCACGCTTACGCAGCCTGACGCGACGGCGCTCGCCAGCGTTGGCGGCGTGCGGCTGATCTCTGCGGGTGCGATGACGAAGTTCGGTAAGGATCTCGCCCGCAACCCGGTGGGCACCGGCGCCTTTAAGTTCAAAGAATGGCTCAAAGACGACCACCTGACCATGGAGCGGTTCGACAAGTACTGGAACGCCGCCAAAGCGCCGGTGCGGGTGCCACGGGTGGACGTCTTCACTTTCAAACCGATCGTCGAGCCTTCGGTCATGCTCTCCAATCTGAAGACCCGCAATATCAGCATCGCTTCGAGCGTGCAGCCGGTCGATTTCGGCTCGCTGAAGACCGATACGGGCGTTACCGCAGTCGAGCGCACCCCATCGTCCAGCGTCCGGATGTACCTGAACCTGACTCAGGCGCCCACGGACAATCTCAAGGTACGCCAGGCCGTCGATCTCGCTGTCGACCGAGACGCGATCGGTAAAGCGTTCTACTTCGGATTGGGTCAAGCTGCCCGATCGATCTTCTCGCCGACGAACTGGATGTATCCCAAAGACCGGCCGATCCCAAAGCGCGACATTGCCGGTGCAAAAGCGAAACTAAAAGAGGCCGGGCTTGATCAGGGCGTGAAGCTCGACATGATTCTTCCGGCGTCGGAGCCGTACCGCACGATCGCCCAGGTGCTGCAGGCGTCGCTGGCGGAAGCCGGCATGACGGTGAATATCAAGCAGCTCGAGTCCGGCCAGTTCCTTGAGTCGCTGAAAAAGCGCGAAGGCCATCTGGCGCTCGATTCGATCGGCAACCGCAACGACCCAGACGGCTTCTTTAGCGGCAACTTCAAAGCCGATTCGCCGTTCAATTTTGCCGGTTTTAACGACCCCGAGTTCGAGAAGGCCCTGGCCGACGGCCTGCTTCTAACGGATCAGACCCAGCGCCGCGCGATCTATCAGAAAGCCGAGCAGCGCTTACTCGATGTCGTTCCCGGCATTTTCCTCTACAACCCGCCGGGTCTCTACGCCCAGCTCAAAGAGGTCCAGGAGTACAGATACGTCGATTTCGTCGGCGCGGTCTATGACCTCACCTGGTTTAAGAAGAGCTGATGTTGCGGAAGGCCCTGATTGGTTCATCGGTTCAATGAGCGCCTACTTCGTCCGCCGTGCCCTGACGACCCTGCCGGTGATCCTACTGGTCACCATGGTGTTGTTTGCGCTGCGTACGATGACTCCCGGGGACCCGGCAACGCTTGCGATTGGCCAGGAAACCGACCTGAACAGAGCGCAGTACCAGCAGGCGCTGCACCAGATCCGGGTGCAATACGACCTGGACAAGCCGCTGCCCGTCCAATACGTGCTCTGGCTGGGGAAGGCGTTTGTCGGGGACCTGGGACGTTCATATCGCTCGAATCAGCCGGTGCGTGAAGCCATTGTGGAGCGGCTGCCCGTCACGCTTGAACTGGGGCTGGCCAGCCTCTTTCTGAGCTGGATCATCGCCATCCCAGCGGGCATTATCGCGGCCCGCAACCGCAACAAATGGCAGGATGTCCTCGCCAACTTCATCGGCCTCTTCGGACTCTCGTTGCCCCATATCTGGGTCGCATTTGTATTGATTCTTATATTCGGCGTCAAGCTACACTGGTTGCCGCCTTCCGGGTACGTCGCTTTCTCCCACAGCCCGATTCAAAACATCAGGTCACTCACTCTACCGGTTATCACGCTTGGCACATCAGCAGCTGCCGGGCTCATGCGCCTGACTCGCTCCAGCCTGCTGGAGGTGATCGGGCAGGACTACATGCGGACGGCACGAGCGAAGGGCTTGAGTGAAGGCGCCATTCTGCGACGTCACGGGATGCGTAATGCCCTGATTCCGATCGCGACGGTGGTGGCGCTGGAGTTCGGCGGCCTGCTCGGTGGTGCGTTCATTCTCGAAACGATCTTCGCGCTGCCGGGCATGGGAAAGCTGGCGGTCGATGCCATCTTCGCGCGCGAGTACCCCACAGTTCAGGGAGTGCTGCTGCTGGCAACGCTCTGTTACCTGCTGGCAAACTTTGCTGTTGACATGGCCTACGGCGTGCTCGACCCGCGGATCCGGTATGACTGAGCCCGACGTTACGCCATGCCGGCCAGGAAGGATGTAGCGCGGTGGCGATACTGCAACCTGCGCCTGACGTTCTCCTAACCGCCTCGTTCCAGCGGGAGGCGCAGCGGTTCTACGCCCTGCGTCATTTCGTTTCCAGCTTTCGGCGCCAGTGGTTGGGCATGATCGGGCTGGCTTTTCTGGCTCTCACGGTCTTCGCGGCGCTTTTTGCACCCTGGCTTGCTCAGTACAACCCCAATAAGATCAACCCGATTCACGTCCTGGAATCGCCAAGCTCACTCCACCTGCTCGGAACCGACGGTCTCGGCCGCGACGTGCTCAGCCGGATCATCTACGGTTCTCGCATTTCGCTGTATTCGGGCTTTCTCGTCGTTTCAATCTCAATGGTTGCGGGAACGGTCATTGGGCTTGTGGCAGGCTATGCGGGCGGTATCATCGATACCCTGCTGATGCGCTGCATGGACGCGCTGCTCGCGTTCCCCGGACTGATCCTGGCCCTTGCGATCACGGCGGCGCTTGGCCCGAGCCTGACCAACGCGATGATCGCCATTGCGATCCTCAGCCTCCCCGGTGCTGCCCGCGTCGTTCGCGGCGAGACGCTATCATTGCGCGAGCGGGACTTTGTGATCGCCGAGCGGGTTGTCGGCGCTGGCACGGCGCGCATCCTGTTTCGGCACGTGCTTCCCAACGCGATGGCGCCGATCATCGTGATCGCTTCACTTCGAGTCGGGGGTGCGATTCTGGTCGAAACCGGGTTGAGCTTCCTGGGACTCGGCGTACAACCGCCAACTCCGAGCTGGGGTTCTATGGTCAACGAAGGCGCCCGCTTCCTGGAACGGGCACCATGGATCGCGATGGCTTCCGGCGGAGCGATCTTCATCACGGTGCTCGGCGCTAACTTTGTCGGCGATGCGGTTCGCGACGTTTTTGATCCGCGTCTGCGGGGCCAGCGATGATTCACGCGACACGGGTGAGGGCTGCTTGAAAAGCGTTGGTCAGCGCAGAGGTGGGGCGTCGCTGCCGTTTTCAACCTACCCGGCTGCTGCCGATGAAGATGGGCACATCCTGCGCTCCGCCTTCATGCAGTCGCCAACGCGCAACGCACGCCCCGAGTACATGAAGGAGTTGAATCTGCTGATCGTGCTCGAAGCGTTTCGCATACGCGGCGGGATGTCGAGAGCGGATGTCGCGCGTGCCACCGGAATCAGCGCCCCGACGGTTTCCAAGATCACCGACCGGCTTGTCGAGAGCGGGCTCCTGATTGACGGCGGCCCTGGCGCATCCTCCGGCGGCAAACGTCCGTCAATCCTGCGGTTCAACATCGAGACGGGGTACGTGCTCGGCGTTGACCTCGGCGGAACAAACCTGCGCATCGCGCTGGCGCGGCTCGACGGCTCGATTGTGCATCAATCGGCCACCGGAATCGATCCCAACGCGGGTCCGGCGGCCATCATGGCTCAGATAGCTGCACGAGGCCATAACCTTTTGGCCCGGTGCGGCAACGCGCCACCACTCGCCGTGGCATTGGCCACGCCGGGACTGGTGGACGTGGAGGCAGGCGTCGTTGTGGCCGCGCGAAATCTGGCGGGCTGGCAACGGGTGCCTGTGCGGGCCGAACTCGAGCGGGCATTTAGCGCTCCGGTTAGCATCGAAAACGATGTAAACGCAGCCGCAATCGGCGAGCGCTGGCACGGCGCGGGCGCCGGCCACGAGAGCCTTGCGTTCGTCTCAATCGGCACCGGCGTCGGCGCGGGCATCATCACCGACGGCCAGATTCGGCGCGGCCGGCATTTTGGAGCGGGCGAGATTGGCTCGTTGCCATGCGGTACTCACAGCGGATCCGGGCGAGAACCGAGTATCGAGGATGTTGCGGGTGGGCCGGGAATTACCGCTCGGGCGAGTGGGAAAGGGCGACAGTACGAAAATGCCGTGGAAGTATTTGCCGCAGCGCGCCGCGGCGACCCGGCAGCGGAACACGCCGTGTGCGACGCGGTTGTCGCTATCGCCCGCGGTGTAGCAGCGATTATTGCGGTGGCAGATCCGTCGGTGATTGTGTTCGGTGGCGGTTTGAGCCGCGAGGGAGACGGGTTTATCAAGCGTGTCCGTGCAAGCGTTGAGAGCATGGTCCGCGTGCGGGCTGAGTTCGTGCGCTCCCGGCTTGGCGTAGACGCGCAGCTTCACGGCGCTGTTTTTGCGGCGTTACGGATGGCGGATGAGGCGCTGGTAACGAGAGTACGCGCGGCAGGGGCTCAAATCTGAGCACGCTTAGGGGGTAGTTAGTGGGCGAAATTCACGTAGGCGCGGCGGTCGTTGATATTACTCCCGGCGTCGGCATCTCGATGGGCGGTTACGGCGCTCGTAAGGGTGTAGCAACGGGCATCCATGATCCACTGTTCGTCCGCGCTGCGGTGCTTTCGGACGGCGCCACGACGCTCGTGCTGGCAGTCTGTGATCTTGTCGGCGTCTCCGGCGAGCTTGTCGATGCGGCACGCCTGCTGATCGAGCGCGAGTGCGGTATACCGGCGGCAAATATCTGCGTTGCGGCGACGCACACACACTCCGGTGCGGCACCCTCGCGTGAACAGGGGTTAACGGAGTTCCTCGCTGTCACCGCCCGCAAGATCTGCGGCGCTGTGCAGATGGCACTGGGCGCTGCGGAACCAGTTACCTTGAAGTACGCGGAAACGCAGGTATCGACGATCAGCCAGAACCGGCGTCATCCGGAAGGTCCGATTGAAACGACTGGAAAGATCCTGCTGGCCGCGCCTTCTGGAGGGGCGCCGGCTGTTGCGACGATCGTCAACTTCGCCTGCCATGCCACCGTCCTTGAACACGACAATTTGCTGTATTCGGCCGACTTCCCAGGAGCAGCCGCGCGGACAGTCGAACGAGCGATTGGCGGTTCTTGCGTCTATATGCAGGGGGCATGTGGCAACATTAATCCGATCTGGATGAGGCACGATTTTGCCGAGGTCGAGCGTGTCGGCGGAATCCTGGGCGCCGCCGCCACACGTACAGCCCACGAACTCAGACCGCTCGGCGAAGGCCAATGGGCGGTAAACCTCAACTGGTCTGAATCGACACCGAAAACGCCGGCGCCGGGCACCCTGCTCACCGAACCACGCTTCGCTGCCGCTGTGAAACGGCTGAACCTGCCGCGACGGGTGCTCCCTGAGCTCGGCGAGATCGAGCGGGAGTTGCAGGAGCTTGAGGCGGGAATGCAGCGCCTTGAGGCAAGTGATGTCGCGGGACGGCGGGCTCTGCGCCCCCGTTACAATCAGCTACGCCTTGACCGCGTACAGAAGGTCCAGGACCCGGCTGCCGCAGGCGATACCCGACAAATAGAAATTCAGGCGTTCCGTCTTTCCGATGAATGCGCGGTCATTGCGCTTCCCGGCGAGTTCTTTGTCGAAACGGCGCGCGAACTGGAGCAGTCCTGCGGCGTCAAGCATCTGCTCATCTGCGGCTACGCGAACGATACCATCGGTTATGTCGCGGCTGCGCACGAGTTCCCGCATGCTGGTTACGAAGTTGGCCGGACGAAATTCGCGGCAGAGAGCGCCGCAATGGTGGTCGATGCAGCGGCGGCGCTGGTCCGCTCGCTATACCAGGATTGAAGCATGAATAACAAACAAGGTTCAACGGGTGCGCTCGCGATTGATGGCGGAACTCCAGTCCGCTCAGAACCGTACAGCACAGCGAAGGGCTCCGCGTTCCTCGGAGACGAAGAGGCGGCCGCGGTCGCTGAAGTGCTGGCTTCCCGCTCGCTCTTCCGTTATTACGGTCCAGCGTTGCTGAATAAGGTCGAAGCGTTTGAACAGCGTCTCCGGCAATTTCTCAGCGTCGAATACGCCGTTGGGCTGAGCTCCGGTACGGCGGCGTTGCAGGCCGGACTGGTCGGCCTCCACGTCGAAGACGGCGATGAGGTGATCATACCCGCCATTACCTTCATCGCCACCGTCGGAGCCGTCGTCGCTGCTCGCGCCGTTCCGGTTTTCGCTGAAGTGGACAGCTCCCTTAACCTCGATCCGGCCAGCTTCGAGGCGCAGATCACGGACAAGACGAAAGCCGTCATCCCCGTTCACCTGTCGAACGTGGCCTGCGATATGGACCCGATCATGGCGATCGCCCAACGTCGTGGCATCAAAGTCCTTGAAGATGCCGCCCAGGCGATCGGCGTCGCCTACAAAGGCAGGCCGATCGGGTCTATCGGAGATGCCGGCGCCTTTAGCCTCCAGCTCGATAAGAACATCACCACCGGCGAAGGCGGAGCGCTCGTCACGAGCAACTGGGACATTTACGACCGTGTGGTGCGCTACCAGGACCAGGGCGGTCAGTTCACGATCTCGACCGGCGACGTCCGTGAGCATTCCTCCGGCGAGCCCTTCCTCGGCACCAACATGCGGATGACTGAGATAGCCGGCGCGATCGCTGGCGTGCAGATGAACCGGCTTGAGACGATCGTGTTCAATAGCCGCAGGAACGCGACCGAGATCCGTAAGCGGCTCAGCGACCTGCCGGTGGACTGGCGCCGAATCCCGGACCCTTCCGGCGAAGGTGGCAACGTGACGCTGTTCCTCGAAAGCGCGGCAGCAGCCGAGCGCTTTGTCGCTGCTCTGCGGGCTGAAGGAGTTCCGGCCGGCCGAGTCTACGGCGGAAGGCCCGTCTACTCGAATCCGGCCATCCTCGCCCGTAGCACCCCGTGGTCGAGGGGATGTCCGTTTAACTGCAGCGAGCATCCCACGGATCGCACGTATTTCATCGGGCTGTGCCCGCAGAGCGAAGACCTTGTCGCCAGGTCGGTAAGCGTCGGTGTCGGCCCTTCGATGTCCGACGAAGACGTTGACTCCGCCGTGCGGGCAGTGCGCAAGGTGGCCGAGCGACTGCTATCGTGACCGCTCAAAGCAGCCGGTTCATCATTGCGGCGAAGCAGGTTGTTGCGCCGGGATTCGCCGGCGTTCTCCGCGACGGCGGTGTCCTGGTTGAAGGCGGACGCATAGCTGCTGTCGACACCGCAACGGCGCTCGCGCAGTCCGGCGCGCCCGTAAGAGTGAGTGGCGACGTGCTCATGCCCGGTTTCATCGATATGCACGTTCACGGCGCGGGCGGTCACGCCTTCGGCGACGGCGCCGAGGCCGTCGGCAGCGCTGCCCGCGTCATGGCTGCGACCGGAGTGACGACGTTCTATGCCGGGCTGGGGGCTGGCCCTTCAATTGAGGCGATCGCGGAGACCGTCGCGGCGGCGGCAGCCGTCGGTGAGGAGACCGGCGGCGCCCGCTGCGCTGGCATCTTCATGGAAGGACCGTTCATCAGTGTAGAGAAGCGCGGCGCCTGGAACCCGCGCCAGCTACTGTTGCCAACAGTGGCCCATCTCGACCTGCTGGTGGAAGCGGCGGGCGGGCGGCTGCGTCGGGTCAACGTCGCCCCCGAACTGCCGGGAGCGTTGGAGTTCATCCGGGCGGCGCGCGAGCGCGGAATCGTCGTGTCGCTCGGACACAGCAACGCGACCAGCGAACAGGCAATGGAGGGTGTCAACGCAGGTGCGACCATCACCAACCACACCTTCAATGCAATGTCAGGACTCGACCACAGACACCCTGGCCTCGTCGGGGCAACCCTGGCGAGCAGGCTGCTGGCAGAACTGATCCTCGACGGTGTTCATGTTCATCCGACCGCAGCGAAGGTCCTCTTCCTTGCCAAAGGCAGCACAGGGATGGCCCTGATCACCGACGGCGCCCAGATGACCGGAGTCCCCGACGGAACGTACACCAGAAATGGCCGAACCGTGACAATCAACGAGGGCAGCGCTCGCCTGGAGGATGGTACGCTCGCCGGCAGCGTCTCGACCTTCGATCGGGACCTCGTCAATGCTGCCCGCTTCTTGACCGATGACCTGTCGGCGTTAGCTGACATGTCATCGGCCAACGCCGCCCGCGCGATGGGGATCTGGCAGCACACAGGCTCGATTGAGACGGGCAAGGATGCCGACCTGGTGCTTTTGAATAGCGACCTCGGCGTCGACGTCACGTTGATAGGCGGGAGCATCGTGTATGAGCGGGTGTATGACCCTGAGGGTATCCGCTGATGCCTCGATCGCGCCGCACAGGCGCGGCATGTTGCGGTCAGATCGCTCGCATGTCCTGCCTCGTGGGTGGATTGCGCCGGGACGCAATTTCCGCCGCCCGAATTCTGGTACAGTCACGGCGGTAACCGCTGGGGCGTGGTGATCGCAGTGCCAGGCGGTTCCGGACTTAGAACGCGAAGGTAGAGCAGAGCGATGCAACCGTTCGACGATGTAACCGTGCTGGACCTCACGCAGCATATCGTGGGGCCGTACGCGACAAAGCTGATGGCCGACTATGGGGCCAACGTGATCAAGGTTGAGCGACCGGGAGGTGATCCGGCACGCCGGCTCGGTCCCTTCCAGGGGGACACGGAAGATCCAGAAAAGAGCGGACTATTCTTCTTCCTCAACACAAACAAGCGTTCCGTGGTCCTCGATCTGAAGACGGCAGCGGGTCGCGCCGCGCTGCGGAAACTCGCGCAAGCGGCGGACCTCGTGGTGGAGAGTCTTTCACCTGGAACTCTGGACCGGCTCGGCTGCGGCTGGGATTTTTTTCGTGAGATAAAGCCGGCGCTGTCGCTTATCTCCATCACCAACTTCGGCCTCACCGGTCCTTATCGTGACTACAAAGCGTCCGAGTTGGTGATGTACGGCTTCGCAGGCGAAATGTACAGCATGGGGCTTCCAGAACGGGAGCCGGTGAAGATGGCCGGCACAGCATCCCTGTTTGAGTCCGGTTCAGCCGCCGCAGTCGGAGCCATCGGTGCGCTCTTTGCGTCGAAGCGGTTCGGGATCGGTCAGCATGTGGACATCGCCATCTCCGAGACGCAGTTCGGCGGCGTCGACCGTCGACACGCCACCGCGATCGCGTATCAGTTCAGTGGGCGCAAGTCGGCCCGCGTGGCAGGCGGCGGCAAAGGCATGCCGCAGGGGATTTACCCGTGCGCCGACGGTTACGTCGATTTCACTAATGCCGCGCTTTATCCCGAGCGAGTAATCGAGATGCTGAACGCTCCCGAGTGGGCCATGGATCCGAAGTACATGGACCCGATGAACCGGATCAACGCCGAAATCATCGAAGAGTGGAACGCGAACTTCATCGTCTGGTGCATCGAGCGTACCAAGCGGGAGATCTGGGCCGAAGCACGACGGGCGAAGCTACTCTGCGGTCCTCTGTTCACGATGGAAGACCTCTACAACGACGAGCACTTCCGTGGCCGCGGTTTCTGGGAGACCGTTACCCACCCAGCGATGGGCGAGGTAGAGATGCCAGGCCGGCCGTTTCAGATGTCCGCCGGTGGCTATGTGATCCGTCGTCCGGCGCCATTGCTGGGACAGCACAGCCGAGAGGTCCTCACTGAATCGGGTTGCAGCCAGGCGGAGATCGACGCAGCCCTTGCGGAGGCAGTGCGATGACCAGGAAACCGCTTGAAGGCTACCGGGTGCTCGACCTCTGCGTCGTCTGGGCGGGGCCGTTCGCGACGATGCTGCTTGCCGACCTGGGCGCTGATGTGATTAAGGCTGAAAACCCCTTCGTGTTTCAGCCGATGACCCGTGGGGCTATCGCGCGGCCGCCGCAATTACTGCTGGACAGCGCGATCGGCTGGGCCGGCGGACTACCCGGCGGCGTGCCCGGCCCGCACCCCTGGAACTACAATCCAACCTTTGTGAGTCTCTATCGCAACAAGAAGAGCTTCACGGTGGATCTGCGGCGTCCCGAGGGTATGGACGTACTGAGGGATCTGGTCGCGAAGTGCGACGTGGTGTACGAGAATAACGCCACCGGAACCATGGAGAAGCTGGGCATTACTTACGACTGGCTAAAATCAGTCAAACCCGACATCGTTTTCGTGCGTGTGCCGGCCTACGGCAGCACCGGCACTTATCGTGAAGCTCGTGCTCTGGGCGTTCACCTCGAAGCGGTGATGGGCCACACCCTGCTGCGCGGTTACGACGACGCCGACCCGTCTGCCAACACGGCGATCTATTCGGGAGACTACCTCGCTGGCGCCCAGGGTGCTTTCGCCGTGATGGCGGCGCTGTGGCATCGCGAGAAGACCGGCGAAGGCCAGCTGATCGAGATCGGCCAGGCTGAGAACGCCGCACCGATGTTTGCCCAGGCGATCATGGATTACACGATGAACCGGCGCGAGGAACAGACGATCGGAAACCGCGATGTCTTCGGGCGCTTTCCCTGCGGTGTCTACCCCTCTCGCTCACCCGGAGCCGTTGAGACAATGGACGACCACTGGGTGACGATTCATTGCACATCTGACGCCGAATGGGAAGGGTTGCGCCGCGCCATGGGCAATCCAGTGTGGTCAACTGATGAAAAGTTTGCCACCAACGACGGCCGAGCCGAGTACTACCGCAAGCTCGACGAACACATCTCGCTCTGGACGGCTACGCTTGAGGACTACGACGTGATGCACCGTTGTCAGTCGGAAGGTGTACCCGCGGCGCCGGTACTGGAGGCCTCGCGTATGTATGACGACGCCCAGCTGCGCGACCGCGCGTTCTTCCTGCGCCAGCGGCAGGTGGACGCCGGAGAGTATGAGTACGCCGGACCGCTCTGGAAGCTGCCAGAAACGCCGGTGGAGTCATATCAGCCGCCAGTCATGTTCGGTGAGCACAACGACTATGTATACCGCGAGGTGCTCGGTTATAGCGACGAGCAGATCGCCACATTGGCGGCGGCGGGCCACATCGCTACCGAGTACGATGCCTCCGTCCGCTAGTCAATCGACACCGGGCCAGCGATTATCTTCACATCAAAAGGGGGGCAAGCCGTGCAGGTACTTCGCATTGACCACCTGGCGATCTGTGTTCGTGATATGGAGGGCGCGGTCAATGCACTTCAGACAATGGGGGCAACGCTGCTTCACCGTAAGAAGAATGAGGCAACGCGGCTGGAATCCGCCAGCTTTCAGTGGGGAAACATCACCGTCACGCTGGAGCACCCTCTCGGTGAAGAGGGTCCGTTCGCTGAATTCCTGCGCCGACACGGCGAAGGCATTCATCACATCGGAATGGACGTCGATGACATTGGCGAGACGATCGAGACCCTTGAAGCAAGTCAAATGCGCCTCGCCAACAAGCAGTTGAAAGGCGACGTGCGGCACGAAGCACTGCTGCATCCCAAATCAGGCATGGGCATTCTCTGGCAACTGATGGAGTGGCAGGGCAAGTATCGGGAGAGTCTTCCGGATCGGATCGAGGCGGCGCGCGAAGGCAAGATCGACATCCCCGGGGCCACCAGACCGGTCTGACTGCTCTTAGCCGCCGATGTGCGACATCTCAACCTTTTGCAGCGGTATCAGAGCCGTCTGCGCGGATCGGATCTCCGAGTAGCGATCGTTCCGAACGAGCCAGATGCCGCGCAGGAACCCGGCTATCTCGGCGTCGGTGCTGCCGTCGCGCAGCATTGCCCGAAAATCGTGCCCTTTGATGCCGAAGAGACAGGTATAGAGATGGCCGTCGGCAGAGAGGCGGGCGCGGGTACAGGTGGCGCAGAAAGCCTGCGTCACCGACGTAATTAGCCCTATCTCCCCCTGTCCGTCGGCGTACCGATACCGGCTTGCGACTTCGCCGGGGTAGTTCGGTGCGACCGGCTCCAGAGGCCAGCGGCTGCCGATCAACTCCACAATCTCGGCGCCCGAGACGACATCGTCCATCCGCCAGCCGTTATGGTTGCCGACATCCATAAATTCGATGAACCGGAGAATGTGGCCCGAACCGCGGAAGTGCCCGGCCATGTCGAGCACCGACTGATCATTCAGGCCGCGCTTGACCACCATATCGATTTTGACCGGCGACAGCCCCGCCTCTCGTGCGGCTTCGATCGCATCGAGCACCTTGCTCACCGGGAAGCCGACGTCGTTCATCGACGTGAACACATCGTTATCGAGTGAATCGAGGCTGACCGTGATCCGTCGGAGACCCGCCGCCTTCAACGCTCGGGCTTTCTGAGGGGTCAGCAGAGATCCGTTGGTGGTGAGAGCGATATCTTTCAGCCCGGGGATCGCGGTCAGTAACTTGATTAGCTTCTCGATATCCCGCCGAACAAGCGGCTCTCCACCGGTCAGCCGAATTTTCTCGACTCCGTTGTCGACAAAAATTTGTGCCAATCTCGCGATCTCTTCGAAAGTCAGCAGATCGGTACGTGGCAGGAACTGGAAGTCAGCCCCGAACACCTCTTTCGGCATGCAGTAGGTGCAGCGAAAGTTGCAGCGGTCCGTGACCGAGATCCGCAAATCTCGCAGCGGCCGGGAAAGCGCATCTACGATTGTCACCTTTCTATAGTAGCGCATTCGGCATACTTGATCGCCTGAGCCTGTCGCTGCAGCGCCCGCGAATCGGACACTACTGCTTATCGCGTCGGCGGCTCGTACCAGTACGCCCTTCCTAAAACATCGCCGCAGTTTAACCTGCCCGTCTTGTGATTGAAACATTCCTGCGGTACTATAGTTTGTGAAATCACAAACAAGTGGGCACGATGGACACCGCAATCACAGCACTTCTCAGCCACAGAACCGGCAGTCCGGCAATTGCTGTTGACGTACTAACGCTCCCTGCGGGGCTGCGCGAGCCGGCGATTGTCGATTCTCGCCGCGTCGCGATGCAGCGGCTGGACGTACTCGTCCGACAGGCCATGAGCGGGCTCGCGGCAAGCATGTTCGCGGTTGCGCCGGCAGCGACGATCTACGATGCCGTCTACCCGGCGATGCCTGAAATCGGTGGGTTTTGGACTGTGGCATCTCGTTGGATGGGGCTTATCAACCACTCGATCTCAAGCTATACCGTCTCACTTGCATTCGATCGTCAGAATCGCCCCGACCACTTCATCGTTAGCGGTGCACGCGAGCTGCGTACGTTCGATCCATCGGCCGATTCACTGGTGCGGGCATTGGATGAGGTACGCCGCTCGGGTCCATTGACGACCTCAGCGCCGCACGCCTTCACAGGTTTCTCGTTCTAGAGTCTCGGGCGTCCTGAGTTATGTCTGACAGGCAGCCGAGCAGCCACACGTAGAACTGTCCGCTGGCCCGAATGTGCGGCGAGTGGTCCACCGTGCTACTTCACCTGCAACAACTCTATATCGAAGGTCAGCCGCGAGTTGGCGGGAATCTTGCCGTTTGCCTGAGCGCCGTATCCGAGGGCCGCTGGAATAATCAGCCGCCGCTTGCCGCCCACCTTCATCGTAGCAACGCCCTCATCCCAACCCTTGATTACCTGACTCTGGCCCAGCGTGAAGCTGAACGGCTGGTTGCGGTCAAGAGAGCTATCGAACTTTGTGCCGTTGTCGAGCCAGCCGGTATAGTTCACCACGACTGTCTGCCCCGGCTGCGGCTGGGCGCCATCGCCAACCGCGATATCCTGGTACTGGAGTCCGGTGGACGTCGACTGAACGGAGCCGGTTCCGGCGGGAACGGTGGGAACTGCTCCGACCGATGGAGTCGCTCGGGGCGTGCTGCCGGGACGCGGAGTGCCCACCCGGGTGGTCGCCACTGGCGTCAGGCCGGGCGCGAACGGGGTTGCAACGGCGGCTGAGGAATTCGAAGAGTTGTTGCTGGTGGAATTGCTTCCGCAGGCCGCGCTTACGACAAGAGCAGCCGAAATGATCAGGGGAAGCAGTTTCATCGGACAGGGGACCTCGATTACGATCTTGGCCGGACGCAAAATTACGGCATTAGACGCCGGGCCAGTAGTTCGATCATAGCCCCGGCATGGTCACACGAACAAACCTGATCGTCCGTCGCTCACGAGTTACTGGCGCCAGGCCTAGCGAACGGGTTCAGCCGAGCGACGCGGTACCACGCTTGCGACGCGGCGCTGGCGCAGCGTCAGCAGTGGGTGGTGGAGCAGGCGGTGTCGCAAGTCCGCCCGCGCCGGATGAAGGCGCGGCCAGATTAGGGTCGAGTTCCCAGTGGAACTCCAGCAGTTCAATCGGGTCATCAAGACCCTTCAGATCGTGGACGCCGATCGACGAGAACTTCAGCAATGATCCAGCTACCACGCCGGGCACGTGCCCGGGAACGAGAACCTGTCCAGCGGCGGCTTTGCTCATCACCCTGGCCGCAAGGATGAGGGGGATGCCATACACACGGTTGCGCACAGACGGCGCCTCGCCGCCGTTAACCCCCATGCGCACGTCCAGCCGCCGCTTCTCTGGGTCCGTCTGATTGCGGCGAGCGAGCGCCCGCTGGCAGGCGGCAGCGCAGCTCAGCGCGTCGCTCACTGAAGCAAAAACGGCCTCGAACCCGTCGCCGGTGAACTTGGTCTCGCGGCCTCCATAGCGCTTAAACCGTTCACGAAACGTCTCATTGTGCCACTCAAGCAAGGCCGTGCCCAGCTGTGGACCGAGCGACGTGGCCATGCGGGTTGAGTTAACGATATCTGTATAAAGTACCCCGACATAGCGGGGCTTATACGGAGGCGTTCCGATCTGGGTCATTTCCCAGGTCGGCGTTCGGCCGATGGACAGCAGCGACGAGCCACCACCGAGCATCACCTGTTGATCAACTTCGACAGGTGACCGCACTCCCGGATCCAGTGGCTGACCGTTGAGCGCCGTGCCGTTTGAGCTGTTGAGATCCTGAACCCAGAGCGAATCGCCTTCGCACGTCACTACGAGATGAGCGCCCGAGACCTGCGGATCGTTGACCACCAGGTCGCTACGGCGGGCGATTCGTCCAACAACACAGCGGCCGCCCGCAAGTTCGCGGCTGATCGTGGTGCCATCCGGTTGGTGAACGGTAATTGTGTACATCAGCGTGTACCGCAGCATAGCATTGGCGCCGCCCTCTCAGCCACTGACGACGCACCGATTGCCGAGCAAGATCAGCACGGCAGAAAACCGGCTCAATCGAGACGGTTCCAGGCGTGGATACTGGTGCCACCGGTAGGACTCGAACATACCTCTAATTAATTAAGAGTTCTCCAGATAGGAGTCCGCGGGCGTCCACCAGCGTAGGTTGTGTACTAAATCACGCCTTTGGCGCCCCTCGGCGGACACAGGCGAACGCGATGAACCGGGGCGGCTGTGGATGTCGTTGTGAGCCTACCCCGGTTTCAGGGGCATAAATCGACCGCTGCGACGATGGTTGCTATTGTGCGGCTGTCTTTTGTTCCGCGGTCTGCCAACGGTGGCCCCGTCCCGGCGCTTCGCCTCGGTATCGCATCGATGGATTGTGCGCAGGTCTGAACGACGCTGCACACCCGGAGCCGCGAGACTCCTACCTTGCCCACGACTGGCCCCCATCCATGCGGCGCCACCCTGTGGCTGCGCCGTGGCCGCCGACATCCCCGCTACAGCTTAATCGGAGCCCGTGGTCCGCGACGCGGCAAGGTACATCTTCATCTCGGTAACCCCGGCTGCGGACTTACGTTCGGTTCCGGCAGAACGATCTCCTGGCTGCAAACAGGACATTCGGTCTCGTCATCCCACGACACCGCAATGCCCATGCTCTCATCGACTAGCACACCACCCGTAATAGTCAGGCAGCAGGCGATGAGGACAATGCCGCTTGCGCTCAGCGCGTCGGTTGCAGCGGCAGGCCTGCATCCTCGAGGCGGTATTTGACATAGAGCGCCCCCACTCGCTCGAAATCACGGGGATCGATCTCGGGGATGGAGTCATCCAGCGCCGGCCGGCCGCCCTCCACATAGAAGCGCTCGTGCCCTCCTGGCTGGACCAACTCCAGGCCCCGCGCCGGTCCCTCGTCTACACGGAAGGTATGCGGCAGGTCGCGCGGCAAATAGATGAAGGCTCCCGGCCCGGCCTGAAACGTCTGGCCGTCACAGACCACGGTCAACCGGCCTTCGAGGAGATAGAATGACTCATCCTCCTGGTGATGAATATGCAGCGGCGGCGAGAAACCGGCCGCTGCGCGCCACTCGAGCAGTCCGAACGTCCCGCCTGTGCTCTCTGCGGTTACCTTGATGACCATTCGCGTCCCCAGAAACCAGGTTGCCTCGCCTGCGTTCGCGTCGATCACAAACGGCCTGGTCCGCTCACGTGCTTCAGGCATCGTGTCCCCTTTCCTCTTCCGCTCATCGTATTCTCGATTGCTTCTCGGTCGGGCAACCTGCCGCGATGATAGCGCAGACCGACTGCCGCAGCCATCCCGTGAATCCGGGATAACACCCGGCACGGGTACGCCCCACAATAGTGGGCAAAAATACCTGGGAGCTTGCTCGGTCCCACGACGCGGTGGAGCGCCTTGCCGCCGCACCACTCACCTTCGAGATCCTTGGCCTGGAGCTGAGCGCACGGATCCGGCAGGCCATCCCTTTCTCGGGCCGGTGCGTCGCGCTCGCCGATTCGGATAGCCTCCTCGTCGCATCGGCAGTAGCCGAGAACCCGGCGCTGCGAAACCTTGGCCGCTTCTTCGCGCTCGAGTATGCCGAGGAGGTGAACCGCTTTCGCGACCTGCTCAGGCAACGTTCGCCGGTTAGCACACTCCAGGCAGCAACGAACGGTGATCCTCGGCAAAGCGCCCGCCGGCGTGAGGTTTACGATGGCAGCGGCATAGGCGACGAACTGCGGGTGGCACTCGTGCTCGACCGGCGCTGCTGGGGCTATTTCGAGTTGCTCCGCGAGCAACGTGATAGATCCTTCTCCGAGGAAGAAGGCATCTTCCTGGCGCGTCTCATTCCGTAAATAGCGACGAGCCTGAGGCGGGCCTATGTGACCGACATGCCCCAGACGAAACGGTGTGAGAAGCGGATGGCTCGCGCACCTGGCACGGTAATTCTCGATCAGGACTTTCGCGAGATTGCCTCGACGCCCGAAGCCGAGGAGTGGATGCACTGTATTCGATCAGCCAGCGATGCGAAGTTTACGCCGACGGCAGTGCTGGCGGTGGCGGCGCGCGTTCGATCCCTGGGGAACGAGCACGCGTTCCCCGGCGAAGAGTCCAGGGTCCGGGTGCACGCTCCGACGGGCAAGTGGGTCACGATCTCGGCTTTGCCGCTCAGCGGCGGATCAGCGCTCTCAGGAGCGATCGCGGTCACGCTGGCCGGGTCAGGCGCTGAGGTCGGGAACCTTGTGCCGGAGGGCTGCGCACTCTTCCCCGCGAGCGCGAGTTGGCGTCGCTCGTGCTCGAGGGCTTTTTCAATCGTGAGATCGCCACGCGGATGCTCCTCTCGCCTTACACGGTGGGCGACCACCTCAAGGCGATCCTGGAGAAAGCAGGGGCGCACAGCAAGCGCGAGCTGATCGCAAGTGCACTCGGGGGTGCGGTCCGCGAGGACGTCCGCACGTCCTGACTCCCACTCAGCCACAAATGGTCCACCAACCTGTTCGTTGACGGGTTATGCGATCCTGTCCGTGACGTGGCGTGCCAGGATTTGCACGGGCGCTAACAGCGGCAGTGCGGGCGGTGCTCGACGTCTCGGAGTGGAAGGCGTTGCATCCCATCGCGACCACAACCGGCGAACGGATGGACCGCGTGCGGCGAGCGCTCGCCATGCTCGCGGTGGTGCAGGGACAGGGTTTCGCTGCCACAGCACGGGTTGCCGGTTTGCATAGGCCCACGCGCCGTCCTGCCCGCACACTGGACAGCAGAAGCTTTTGTCGCTCAGTACGCTCGCACGCACGATCCGCCGCGTCGTGCAGGACGTTCACAGTTCCTCTCAGCACACGCAACCCTAGTGCCCGGGGTTGTGCGGGCCAAGCCTACGACTACAGTTCCGACCGACTGGGGGACATCCCCGCTATTCGGCGCATCAATCAAGGGAGTACATAGGAACTGAAGCGGAAGGCGATGGAGGGGTTGGGCTTGCCAGTGCTTGCCTGCGACGGGCGCCCGTGGAGAATACTCTGCGGGCTTCGCTTTGTGGGTATTGTGGTCTCTACAGTGATTGCCCTCACGAACTCAGCGGTTTCCAGGCATGGATGCTGGTGCCCCCGGTAGGACTCGAACCTACAACCAATTGATTAAGAGTCAACTGCTCTACCGTTGAGCTACGGAGGCGGACGTGCTGACGGCGCGGTATCCCGCGTCGCTCATCATATCGCCCGTACTGCGGCTGCTTCAAGCCTCGCGGGCCGGCGACTCTGGCCCGCGTGCCGTCCGCGCGCGGGCATCTGCAGCACTTTATCGCCTCAGTAGCAGGTACAGCAGCGCTCCGGCGACGATGTACTTCATCCTGGCCTGCTCGAAA
>JBBRGK010000010.1:0-18736 GCA_038240805.1 Dehalococcoidia bacterium
GGCCACGTTCGATTACCAGCGCGAAGATCGGATCGCGGCGGCCTGGCAGCATGCGACGCAAGAATTGAAGGAGCTCGCCAATGCCTGAGAGCACGCTTCCACGCGCGATCGATGCGCTCGTTAATTCGAGCTTTCTTTCCGGGAGCGAGGGTATCGCCGTCGGCCACCTGTTCAAAGACCTCGATGCGCGACCAAAGATCGACAGCCCCGAGCAACTGCTGGAACTGATGGACGCCGCAGGCGTCGGAGCGGCGGTGGTGAGCATCATGGAGCCGGAGCATGCGGCCTGGGTCGGCGACGCACAGAAACGGTTCCCTGCACAGATCCTGCCGGCGATGATCGTCGATCCGACGAAGGGGATGACCGAGATCCGCCGCGTGGTCGAGTACCACGAGCGGTACGGCGTTCGCTGCCTGCGAATTCCCCCCTTCCGCTACTCGCTGCCGCCAACGGACCGGAGCTACTGGCCTTTCTACGTCAAAGCGATCGAGCTCGACATCCCGGTAAGCATGAACGCCGGCATGCCCGGTCCGCGCAGGCCCGGCTGGGTGCAGAACCCCGTCCACTTCGACGAGGTAGCGTTTCACTTTCCCGAGTTGCGGATCGTGATGACCCACTGCGGCCAGCCCTGGATCGATGAGGTGTTTGCCGTGATCAGCCACTGGGACAACGTCTTCATGGCCTGCACCTCTGTGGCGCCGAAGTACTGGCCCGATTCGTTTGTGCAGTTCATCAACACCCGCGGGCGCGAGAAGATGCTGTTTGGCACCGAGTATCCGACGATACCGTGGGGCCGTGCCCGGGCGGAGATCGCGGAGCGCTCGCTTCGCACTGAAGTCCAGCCGCTGTTCTTCAGCGAGAATGCCCGCCGCGTCTTCAAGTGGGATGCGGATCCAGCGTCATCGCGCCCATGATTGGTGAAGAGAAGCGTGCATTACCGGCTCAGAAGGAGAGCGGCGTGGAAGGACCATTCGCGGGACTGCGCGTGCTCGAGTTCGGGCAGTACATCGCGGTGCCATACTGCGCCCAGCTGCTCGCCGACGGCGGCGCCGATGTGATCAAGATCGAGCCTCTGGAAGGTGATCCCAGCCGCCGCAACGGCCAGGTGATTCCCACCGAGGCCCGCCAGTTCATGAACAAGAACCACGGCAAACGCTCGCTGTCCATCGCGCTCGACAACCCGGAGGCGCTGGCCGCCGTCCGTGCCCTGGCGCAGCGGTCAGACGTGCTGCTCACCAACTTCCGCCCCGGCCAGGCAGAACGGTTCGGCCTGGATTACGCCACCATTGCGGCCCGGAACCCGCGGGTGATCTACGCCGAGAACACGGCTTTCGGCAGAGAGGGACCGCTGGCCGGTGCAGCGGGCATGGACATGATGCTGCAGGCGTACGCAGGGCTCGCGGTCATCACCCCTGACGGCCCGCAACCGCTGGCGGACCCGATCATCGACTACGCCGCTGCCCTGCTGCTCGCCTGGGGTGTTTCCACGGCCCTGTATCACCGCGAGCGCAGCGGCAACGGTCAAAAGCTCGACGTCGCCTTGTTACAGGCCGCACTCGTGCTCCAGAACAACCATGTCAACCACCTCGACGCGATCGACTCCTGGCGCGGCGAGTTCGTCGATTACCTGAAGACCGCCTTCGCTGAAGGCAAAAGCTGGACGGATGTACTGGCGCAGCGGCAGGCGATGCAGCCGCATGCGTTCGCCAGGGCGTACTATGGCTTCTTACCCACGCAGGACGGCACGCTCGCCATCGCCGCCGGTGGACGTGTGAACCAGTTGCGGGTGCTGAAGGTGCTCGGTCTTCACGACCGCTGGGTTGAAGAGTCGGGCTGGATACCCGACGACCCGGTGTCGCACATGGAGCAGAGCTACGCGCAGGTGGTGACAGTGTTGCGGACGCGGCCCACGGCGCACTGGGTGCAGGTGCTGACCGCTGCCGGGGTTCCGGCGGCGCCTGTACGGCTGCGGGAAGAGCTGCTCGACGACGAGCAGGCGTGGGCGAACGGGTTTTTGGTGCGGCTCGAGCACGAGCTGGTTGGCGGAATGACCGTGGTCGCACCGCCGGTCAAATTCAGCGCCACACCGCTCCGCGCCACGGGCGCATCGCCGCCGCTGGGCCGCGATTCGCTTTCGATCCTTGCGGAAGCCGGGCTCGATGAACAGACAGTCGAGAGGTTGGTTGCCTCTGGCGTGGTGAAGGGACCGCCGCAATGAGCAATCTTTTACGGACGCCTATCTGCGATCTGATGGGGATCGAGTATCCGATTTTTGGTTTCAACCACAGCGTTGACGTGACCGTGGAGGTCTGCAAGGCGGGCGGGATCGGCATCTTCGGCGGCACGCGGAACACGCCGGATGAGATCCGGGCCGCGCTGCGCGAGATCCGCTCCCGAATTGGCACGAGGCCGTTCGGCGTTGATCTGGTCCTGCCGCAGGGGATGCCGGAGCGCAACAATCGCGAAGAGATCGAGGCCGCGCTGCCGTCGGCGCACCGCAGCTTCGTCGAGCACCTCTACGAGAAGTACCAGGTTGGCAGAGCAACGCGGCCGGGCATGCGGTCCCGCTTCGTGCGTTCCACGGAGGTGGCCGCTCGGCAGATCGAGGCGGTGCTCGAGTCGGACGTGGACGTGTTCGCCTGCGGCATCGGCAGCCCGCTGGAGGTGATCAGCGAGGCGAAAGCGGCCGGCAAGAAGCTCGTGTCGCTGGTCGGCAGCCCGAAGCATGCCCGGCGGGTGAAGGACGCGGGTGTCGACATCATCGTGGCGCAGGGCTACGACGCTGGCGCCCACACCGGCCCAATTGGTACCTTTTCGCTGGTGCCGCAGATCGTGGACATCGCCGGCGAGACGCCGGTGCTGGCGGCGGGCGGTGTGGCGAGCGGGCGGCATATCGACGCAGCGCTGGCGCTCGGTGCGGTCGGCGTCTGGGTCGGAACGGCATGGTTAGTGACACGGGAAAATCACACCGACCCGATCACGCTGAAAAAGCTGCTTGCAGCAGGACCTGAGGATACGGTGATCTCGCGTGCCGATAGCGGCAAGACGTTGCGGCAGATTCGCACTGCCTGGAGCGAAGAGTGGGCGGCAGCGGATGCGCCTGTGCCACTGAAGATGCCGTATCAGGACATCCTTATCGGTGATCTGCTTGGAGCGATAAATGAACACCAGGTCGAGTCGCTGATGCACAGCCCCGCCGGCCAGGGCATCGCGATGTTCAACGAGGAGACAACCGTTGCGGCGGTGATGCAGCGGTTTATCAGCGAGGCGGAGGCGGCGTTCGCCCGCACCCCTGCGGCCGGCAGAGGATAGAAGGATAGCCACCGGGCAAGGTGCTGGCTGACACCGTCAGTTGAAAGGGAACCCGTTGTCACCACTGGCGTACATCGCGATCGTGCTGCTGATTTCGATCGCGGCAGGGCTGCTCGGCTCGCTGCTGGGGCTTGGCGGCGGCATTATCGTCATTCCCGCGCTGACGATCTTTCTTGGCGTCGACATTCGCCTGGCGATCGGCGCCAGCATTGTCTCGGTCATTGCCACCAGCAGCGGCGCCGCTGCGGCCTATGTGCGGGACCACCTGTCGAACATCCGGGTGGGCATGTTTCTTGAGCTTGCCACGACCACCGGGGCACTGACCGGCGCATTTCTGGCGGGAGTGCTGGCGGGGCGCTGGCTCTATCTGATCTTCGCCGTGGTGCTCGGCTATTCGGCGTTGGCGATGTTCCGTAAGCGGCACGATGAGTCGGGGGCGGGGTTCGAGCCTGATGACATCTCGAAGCGGTTACGGCTGGCGAGCAGCTACTACGACCAGGCGATCGATCGCGAGGTCGTCTACCAGGTAACCGGTGCCCGGACGGGGCTGGCGCTGATGTACGTTGCCGGTGCCGTCTCTGGTCTGCTTGGCATCGGCAGCGGCGCCCTGAAGGTGCCGGCGATGGACCTGGCGATGCGGCTGCCGATCAAGGTCAGCACGGCGACCAGCAACTTCATGATCGGCGTGACCGCCGCGGCCAGCGCCAGCGTCTATTTCGCCCGCGGTCAGATCAACCCGCTGCTTGCCGGCCCGGTCGCAGTCGGGGTACTGATCGGGGCCTCCGCCGGCTCGCGGCTGCTGGGACAGCTGCACAGCACCACGATCCGCAAAGCCTTTTTCGTCGTGCTGATCGTGATCACGTTCGAGATGCTGCTGAAGGGGATCCAGTACTAGCCGATGACATCCAACGGGGCACACCAGGGTCCACATACAGCGGCCGATATCCCCGAATGGCCTGTCGCTGCAACAGCGGCAGGGCGGCGGCTTTCGGATGGTCCGGTCGAGCTGATCATCTCCTGGCTGCTGCGCATCGGCGTCTGGTCGAGCATCGCGATCATCGTCTTCGGGCTTGTGCTGCTAGTGATCAAGGATCGGCAGGCGCTGGTGCACACCCAGCCGGGCGGACTGGATGGCCTGCTCAAGCACGGGCTTCCCGGCCAGCCGGGCACCTTAAGCTCATACGGTGATGTGCTGCTGTCAGTGCGTCGCGGCGATGCCTTCGGCGTGATCATGCTTGGACTGATGGTCCTGCTGCTGACGCCGGTGATGCGGGTGGCAGTCTCGATCATCGCCTTCCTGCTCGATCACGACCGTCTCTACGCGCTGATCACGCTCGTCGTGCTCGGTTTGTTGATGACCGGGGTTCTGCTCGGCAAGGCGGGCGGATAGCAGGGACGCGATCGGGCAGCGGCCCTCATCCCTCTTATCCCTTCGCCCAGAATTGGGAGAAGGGACGATCTGAAGACGTGTTGTCAGGCTCCTTATGCAGCTCGAGATTTACTGCTTGAATCCCCGCTGCTACAGCCAACTCCGTGCAACGCGCATTAGGATCGTCCTCTCTCCCACATGTATACATGGGCGGGAGAGAGGATAAGAGGAGTGAGGGTCGCTCCGGAGTATGCACCGCCCTCATATGGAATTGGTGTTTAGAGGTAGCCGCAGCACGAAGATTGAGCCTGGCCCGTCGGGCTGCTCGATCTCGATCGTGCCGCCGTGCCGCTCGGCGATCTGGCGGCAAATGTAGAGGCCGATGCCGATACCGCTGATCTGCTGGTGCGCCTTTCCGGGCACGCGGTAGAAGCGGTGAAACAGGCGGGAGATGGAACCGACCGGTATTCCCAAACCGCTATCACGCACCCGCACCGTTGCCCAGCCGTTTTCGCGGCCGGCAACAACGTCGATCGGGCCGCCATCGGGGCTGTATTTGACGGCGTTCTCCAGCAGATTGACGAGCACCTGCTCGATGCGGTCGCCGTCCCAGGTTCCTTCGATCGGCGTTTCGGGCACGCTCACGCTGATGCGAGTTTCACTCAGCGTGGTTCGCACGCTTTCGGCCACCGACTGCACCAGTGCGCCGAGTTCGATGGGGCGGGGATGCAGCGGCAGCGCACCCGACTGAATGTGAGTGAAATCCAGCAGATCGTTCAACAGCGCCGCCATGCGCCGCAACTGGGTTTCGATCGTCGTTAGCGCCGCGATCTGCCTGGGCTCTTCCGGGTGCTGCTGTGTAGCGCGACGCAGCAACACCTGGGTGAAGCCCTGAGCCGAGGTGAGGGGGGTACGCAACTCGTGCGATGCCACGGAGAGGAACTCGTCCTTCTGCCGATCTGCTTCTTGCAGGCGCTCGTGCGCGGCCTCGGCAAAAGCGCGCTGCATACGCTCATCGTCGTATAGGCGGGCATTGGCGATCGCGGCGGCGGCGATCTCCGCGAAAGCGCTGGCGAGATCGAGGTCCGTGTCGGTCAGCTTCCGATCGACGGTAGCGATTACCAGCGCCCCCACGCCCGTGCCGCGGCTGAACAGAGGCAGACAGGCCCACGACTTCACCTGGCGCAGCTCGTTCAGGTAGGCGGGATCGTCGCGTGGGGCCAGGGCGCGGATCTCCGCCTCGCCGAACTCGGGGAAGACTTTCATCTCGCCGCTGAGCACGACCGTGCCGGCAACACCTTCGCCTACGCGCACCGGCCGAGCGGAGAATACATCGCGCACAATAGCGGTGCGGGCAGGGTCCGGGTGATGCACCGCGCTCATCCGCATCAACTCGTGCTCGCGGTCGCGCAGATAAATCACGCACCAGTCGCCCAGCACCCCTGTGGCACGCTCGGCGACCACGTCCAGCACCTGCTGCAGGTTGAGCGTGGCATTGAAGGAGCGGCTGATCTCGGCCAGGAAGGCCGCCCGGCGGTTGGAAAGCTCGCTCTGGCGCTGCAGCTGGGCGGCGCGGACGGAGTGGCCGATCTGGTCGGCGACGATCTGCAACAGCGCGATCTCGTCGACCGTCGGGGTGCTGTCGCGGGTGCCGATGACATTAACGGTGCCGAGCACCTCACCGCCGCTGCGAAAGGGAACAACAATGAAAGTATTGCCGGCCAGGATGCTGAGAACGTCCAGCGTCACCGCCAGCGGCTCGCTCATGCCGGAATACTGCGGCTCGCCCGTGCGGATGGCGCGGGCGGTGAGCGTGTCATCATCGAGCGGCACAACGCCAAACCGCTCGAAGAAGTCGTCAGGGTAGCCGCGTTGGGCGATGCAGCGGATAACCCCTGCCGCACGGTCGGCAAGGTAGATCGTGCAGGCATCGAGTCCGGTGATGCGGGCGAGCGCCGGCAGCGCCTCCAGGGCCACCGACGCAGGATCCAGCGCGGACGCTTCGGCGGATGCGGCGCGGGCAACTTCCTGCACAGCACCGATCGAGTCCGACAGCGGGGCAGGACCGTCCGGACGGCTACGATCGGCGCCAGGAACGGCGCGACGGCCTTTGCGGCGGGGCTCTGTTCCAGGCACGGCTTCTCCGCTCCGCAGCTGCGGTCCACGTCACAATGTGATTTACAAAAACTATACGCACGATTCCTGGTTTGGCGCGTCTACCCGATGGTTGTACCTGTTGCATGAATTCACTGGCCCGCAGAAGAACCGGATCGTCGTGTATGCGTCTGGCGGAAGCTACGATGGTCGAGACGCGCGGCGATAAATGCACCTCCGCAGCTTCGCAGACAGCATCACCGCACCGTAGAGGAGATTCCAGCATAATGGCTATTCCGAGCACCCGAACAGCGGCAGTTCTCGCGAAGATCGCCGCCCTGCTCGATCGGTGCGAGAGGGCTGGCTACGTGATGGCTGGCATCCGAGAGATCGACTACGGCCGGCAGGTGCAGATCTCGGACGGCAAGAAGCTCATCAACGTCAACATTTACGGTGGCAAAAAAGGGGTCAGTGTCGTCGTGGCCGGAGACCCCTCGCGCCCGCTGCACGCCGCAATCGCCCGTATCGTGTCCGGGCTCGGCAGCGCCGCTCCCGAAGCAACCATCCATGAGACGGATGAACCCGCGCCCGAGCCTGCTCCTCTGCCGGAGACGGACTCGGTCCGCGCCCCATATGTCACCGGCGTGGTCGCTGCTGGAGGCGCAATCACAGGCGGCCCAGGATCACGAGGCGCGGTGCGTGAGACAAAACCCCTGTGGCGCATGCCGCCCGGCCCCTGGATCGGCTCGGACGAGTCGGGGAAAGGCGACTACTTTGGTCCGCTCGTTGCGGCGGCTGTCTACGTGGCGCCCGAGCAGGAGGCCGCGCTGCGTGCAGCCGGCGTGCGCGACAGCAAGCTGCTGGACGATGGCGCCGCGCGACGGGTGGCAGCGGAGATCCGGCAGCTCTGCGCCGGTCACTACGCAGAAGAGGTGCTGGCGCCGGCCGAGTATAACGAGCTCTACACGCGCTTCAAGGGAGAGGGCGAAAACCTGAACCACCTGCTCGCCTGGGGCCACGTGCACGTGCTCGATGCGCTGCTCGCGGGCGGCGCACTGCCGGCAGAACCGGCGCCTATGGTAATCGCGGATCAGTTTGCCAACGAACGCTATGTGCGCCAGGGGCTGCAGGCGGCAATGCGCAACCGCGGACTGCCGATGCCGGCGCTGCTGCAGATGCCCCGCGCCGAGGCGAACGTCGCCGTAGCTGCTGCATCGATCCTGGCCCGTGACCGCTTCCTGGGATGGCTGGCGGACGCCTCAGCCCGTTACGGCTTTGAGTTGCCAAAAGGTGGCTCCAAGCCCTCGATCATCGCTGCCGCTCGCCGCATCGTCGAGCGTCACGGCCGCGCCGAACTGGCGCAGGCCGCCAAGCTGCACTTCGCCACGACGCGGTCAGTGCCGGGTGTAATCCTCTGATTTACATGGATGTGCTCATACTGTACCGCTGGTGTACGCGCAGTTGTCATACGTGCAACCCGATCAATGCTTATACAGCGGTGACTGTGGCAAAATGCATGGCATGACAGATGTGCATGCCTTTAGTGCTGATCAGGTCCGCTGTCTTACAGGGCTCAGTGAGCGCCAGTTGCGGTACTGGGATAGCACGAGGTTCTTCTCACCTGCTCCTGGTCCAGCCGCCTTGCAGGCCCCATACGCTCGTGTGTATTCCTTCCGCGATGTTGTTGCTCTTCGTGCACTGGCGGAGATGCGAAAGTTGCATCATGTGCCCCTGCAAGAACTGCGCAAGGTCGGGAAGGTGCTCTCCGAGCGCTACGTCGCACCGTGGTCGCAGCTAACGTTCTACATCGTGGGTACAAATGTCTTCTACCAGGAAGACCGTGATGCCGCGGTAAAGAGCACCCGGCCGGGACACCAACACATTATGGAGTTTGAACTGGTGCGCGTTGAGGGCGATGTGAGGAAGGCCGTCGACCAGATGCGCCGACGGACTACCAGGCAGATTGGGAACGTGACCCGGCGCAAACACGTGGCAGGCAATCAACCTGTACTCGACGGGACGCGCGTGCCAACAGCGGCGATCTGGGAATTCCACGCCGCGGGCTATCCCCGCGAGTCGATCGTGGAAGAGTACCCGCAGCTAACTTTGCAGGATGTAGACGCCGCCATTGCGTTCGAGAGAAGCCGGCTCCCCTCGGCCAGTTAGCGCCGAGCATTACCGGCCGAGGCGGTACCTGTGCGTGTCGTGATCGATGCGGACGTGCCGAACTCGGTCGTAGAGTTTTTGCGGTCGCGCGGCCACGATATCCAACTCAGTCGCGAAATTCTCGTAGAGGATTCCCCAGATCCGCTGATTGCGAAGACAGCTTCGGATCTCCAGGCGGTTGTAGTCACCTGGAACCGAAAAGACTTCATGTCCCTCGCCAGGCGGAAGCGCGGCCCCACCGGGGCATACACCTACCCAGAAATGCATCTGATCACCTTCGATAACTGCACTCATGACGAGGGCCTGCGCAGGCTGCAGCAACTCATAAAGGAGATCGAATGGGCCTATACGGTGCGGGTAGAGCAGAAAGTGCAACGCTTAATAGTGGTTATCGGCCGTACCTTCGTCAAATTCGAAGATCTCACATAGCTTCCTGACTCAGTCGGCCAATGAGGGATTTCGCCTCGGCGTGCCATCAGCAACGCGACCTCCCCAGCGCTGTGAAGAACGGCAGTGCCATCCAGACAGAGGTCCGATATGCCCAGTTTCGCGGTCTACTGGTTTGATTGCGCCTCGCAGCTTGACGTATCATCGCCGTGCGCCGCGCCTGGATGCAGCCCAGCGTCTGCCGCGCGGCGGGGAAGCATCTCAGCTGTCAGTAGTTACATAGCCAGCGCGCATACATGAGCATACACAGGAGGCAACCCCGTGAGAGCAGCCGTACTGCACCAGGCCAACAAGCCGCTGACGATCGAAACGCTGGACGTGCGCGATCCTGCGCACGGCGAGGTGCTGGTCCGTACCTCAACCACCGGAGTTTGTCACAGCGATCTGCACTTCATCGATGGCAAGTGGCCGATCAAGCCGCCCGCAGTGCTCGGGCACGAGGCGTCCGGCGTAGTCGAGAAGATCGGCGATGGCGTCAGCTACGTGAAACCGGGCGACCACGTCATCCTTTCGTTCAGCCCCTTCTGCGGCCGCTGCGAGATGTGCACAACCGGCCGGCCGTATCTCTGCCAGGAGCCCTCCGGCCGCGTACCGGCGCCAGAGGCCGGCCCGCGCATCACCTGGGACGGCCGCGAAGTGACCCAATTCGCCTCGATGGGCTCGTTCGGCGAGATGATGGTCGTGCCAGAAGGCGGCCTTGTACGCATCGATGATGATTTCCCGCTCGATAAGGCAGCGCTGGTCGGCTGCGGAGTCATGACCGGCGTGGGCGCGGTGATCAACACCGCTAAGGTGCCTGAGGGCTCAACGGTGGTCGTGATCGGCTGTGGCGGCGTCGGCCTCAACGTGATCCAGGGCGCTGTGCTCGCCAACGCAGGCCGCATCATCGCCGTCGACCTGCTCGACAACAAGCTGCAGATGGCGAAGCAGTTCGGCGCCACCGACATCATCAACGGCAAGGATACCGACGCCGTGGCCGCCGTGCGCGAGATGACCAAAGATACCGTCGAGTACGCGTTCGAAGCGATCGGCAGCACGCAGGCGGCGCGGCAGGCGTTCGACATGGTGCGCCGCGGCGGCACGGCGGTGATCGTCGGCATGATGCCGTTCGGCTCCGAGATCTCACTGCCCGGTGTGGCTTTTCTCGCCGAGAAGAAGATGATCGGCTGCTTCTACGGCTCAACCCGCCAGCGGGTGGACATGCCACGGCTGCTCAATTTCTACAGGCAGGGCAAGCTGAAGCTGGATGAGCTGGTCACCCGGCGCTATGACCTCAGCCAGATCAACGAGGCATTCGACGCGATGAAGAATGGCGAGGTCGCCCGCTCAATCATCCCGATGGACGGCTCTGCCACAACCGGCGCAAACGCAGCAACTGCGACTAAGTAGGTCGGTTCGTGCGGAGCGGACCTCACGGACCTCACCCCTTACCCTCTCCACCGGCTTCCGCCGGTAGAGAGGGCGATCGTTGGTTGCTGGTGGCGGGCTGCTGTGGATTGACGAGGGGGTTTCACTCCATATTCCGTCGATTGGTTCGTTGGAGAGAGGTCGATCGCTGCCAATTTGCCGTCCATTCTCACCGCTCGTTTCGGGCAACCAACGATCGCCCTCTCGATTGCCGGCGACATTTGTGGAGGAGGAGAGGGTCAGGGGTGAGGCTCGTCGCTGCACATTCCACGGCTGCTGCGTGACGAAACGTGTGCTCGTACGGTACGCTGCCAACGAGGGTCAAGCGCCGGCGTGCCATGGGCAGCACCGGTAAGGGCTGTGGTGCTGCTCTGAATCGGCCGCAGATATTCCGTCGTGGCTGAAGCCAGATTTACCCGAATTTACCCGGACTTACCAAGGAGTTGCGGTGTGCAAACAATAGAGTATGCAGCGCCCCAAACGCTGCGCGAGGCGATCGGCCTGCTCGCAGGCGCGGGCGACTCCGGGCGGGTGCTCGCCGGCGGCACCGACGTCATCGTGCAGGTGCGCGAAGGCCGGCGCCCGACCGTGCAGGTGCTGATCGACGTCAAGAAAGTGCCAGAAGCGAATGAGGTCACTTTCGACCAGGCTAAAGGTCTGCGGCTCGGCGCCGCCGTTCCCTGCTACCGCATCTACGAGAACGAGATAATCGCGCGGCTCTACCCGGCGCTGGTCGATTCCACCTCGTTGATCGGGGGCACAGCGATACAGGGACGGGCCAGCCTCGGTGGCAACCTCTGCAACGCATCACCCGCCGCTGACTCGATCCCTACCCTGATCGTGCTCTCGGCCACGGCGGTCATCGCCGGACCCGAAGGTGAGCGACGCCTGCCGGTCGAGGAGTTCTGCATCGGACCAGGCCGCAACGCATTGCAGCAGGGCGAGATGCTGGTCGCGCTGGAGTTTCCAACGCCACAGCCGCGCTCGGGCGCGAAGTTCCTGCGCTTTATCCCGCGCAACGAGATGGACATCGCCGTCGTCAATGCTGCCGCACATGTGGTGCTCGATGAATCGCGTGGCCGGATCTTGTCGGCGCGAATAGCGCTCGGCGCCGTCGCGCCCACTCCCCTGCTGGTGGCCGAAGCCGCAGAAGCCCTGGTGGGTGCAGAGCTCGGCGAAGCGGCATACAAACGCGCTGCGGAGGCGGCGATCGAGGCGTCGAAGCCTATCTTCGACATGCGCGGTTCAATTGGACAGCGACGCCACCTCTCCGGCGTCATGGTACGGCGCGCCATCGAAGGCGCAGTAGCACGAGCGAGGAACAGCTAGACCATGCCGCAACGGATGCACATCGAAACCACTATCAATGAAGAGACGGTCGAGTTCCTCTGCGAGGGACGCCAGAGCCTGCTTGAGGTGCTGCGCGACGGACTCGGCCTGACGGGCTCCAAAGAGGGCTGCAACAACGGCAACTGCGGCGCCTGCGCCGTGATCATGGACGGCCGCGTCGTCAACTCCTGCTGCGTGCTGGGAGCGGAAGCGAGCGGCGCCACGATCATGACGATCGAAGGGTTGCACGGCCCCAACGGGCTGCACCCGCTGCAGCAGGCGTTCCTCGAAGAAGCAGCCCTGCAATGCGGTATCTGCACACCGGGCTTCCTGATCGCGGCTAAAGCCCTGCTCGATCAGAACCCGAACCCGGACGAGCACCAGATCCGTTACTGGCTGGCCGGTAACCTCTGCCGCTGCACCGGCTACGATAAGATCATCAAAGCGGTGCAGAAGGCCGCCACAACCATGAACGGCGGCCAGACTGCCCCCGTAGCGGCAGAGGCGGGGGCACGGTAGTTGCGTCGACCCTCACCCCTCTTATCGCCTCTCCCAAAATTGGGCGAGGGGACGATCCGATACGGGGCTATCGGCCTTCTCGGATAACTCGGGACTCCCGGCTGAAATGCCCGCCGCTGCAACCGGGTCCGTGCAACGCAGCCAGAGATCGTCCTTTCTCCCAGCATTGGGAGAAAGGATAAGAGGAATGAGGGATTCGGCTCCCGCCACCAGCAGCCAAAGGATCGTCCTCTCTATTGCGAAGCGATGGAGAGGATAAGAGGTGAGGTTCGTTCTCCCCACACAAAAGGAGCATCTTCATATGGTCATCGCGGAACGCAACACGACGAAATACAAGGTGATCGGCACGCGGCCGATACGCCACGACGGCGTGGACAAGGTGACGGGCCGGGCCCAGTACGGCGCCGACATCACCCTGCCAGGTACCCTCTTCGCCAGGGTGCTGCGTAGCCCTTACGCGCACGCGCGCATCGTTTCGATCGACACCAGCCGGGCGGCGGCGCTGCCGGGCGTAAAGGCTGTGATTACAGCCAAAGATCTGCCCGCGGCTGCGGACAAGATCCAGGACCTCGGCGAAAGCGCCGCCAACCTCAGAGAGCTGAGCGACAACGTGCTCGCGAGCCGCAAGGTGCTTTATCGCGGCCACGCCGTCGCTGCCGTTGCTGCCACCAACGCGCACATCGCCGAAGAGGCGATCACCCTGATCGAGGTCGAGTACGAGGTGCTGCCGCCGGTGATCAACGTGCGCGACGCCATGCGCGACGACGCGCCGCTGCTGCACGAGACGCTGCGCACCAAATCGCTCGCCGGCATGGCCGAAAAGCCGAGCAACGTTGCCCAGCACCTGCAGTTCAGCAAGGGCGATATCGAACAGGGCTTCAAGGACGCCGACATCATTGTCGAGCGCGAGTTCACGACCGTGATGGTGCATCAGGGCTACATTGAGCCGCAGGCCTGCTCGGCGCACTGGAACCACGACGGCCGCCTTTCGATCTACACCAGCACCCAGGGCGCCTTCCCGGTGCGGGCACAGGTGGCAGAGATCCTGCAACTGCCAGTTTCGAAGATCAAGGTCACGCCGACGGAGATCGGCGGCGGCTTCGGTGGCAAGATCCCCGTCTACCTCGAGCCGATCGCCTCTGTACTCTCACGCATGACCGGTAAGCCGGTGAAGATCCAGATGAACCGTACGGAGGTGTTCGAGGCGACGGGTCCGACCTCGGGCAGCTACATTAAATGCAAGATCGGCGCGAAGAAGGACGGCACCCTTGTCGCCGCAGAGGCGATGCTGGCCTACGAAGCGGGCGCCTACGCAGGCTCCGCCGTCGGCGCCGGCTGCATGTGCATCTTCGCACCCTACGACATCCCGAACATCAAGATCGACGGCTACGACGTGGTCGTCAACAAGCCGAAGACGGCAGCTTACCGTGCTCCCGGCGCTCCCGCGGCGGCGTTCGCCGGCGAGCAGATTATCGATGAGCTGTCTGAGAAAACTGGCACTGACCCGCTGCAGTTTCGTCAGCAGAACGCCTCCAAAGAAGGTGTTGTGCAGGCGAGCGGGGCAAAGTTTAACCGCGTCGGCCACGAAGAGTGCCTGCAGGCTGCGCTTGCCTCACCGCACTACCAGACGCCGCTTGAAGGGCCGAACCGTGGCCGTGGCGTCTCGTCGGGTTTCTGGTTCAACGCTGGCCTCAAGTCGAGCGTCTCGGTCAGCGTCAATCCAGACGGCACAGTCAGCCTCGTTGAAGGCTCGACGGACATTGGTGGTACCCGCGCCTCACTCGCCATGCAGCTTGCGGAGACGCTCGGGATCGCGTCAGAGGATGTGAAGCCGAGCGTGGTGGACACGGATTCCGTCGGCTACAACGATGTGACCGGCGGCAGCCGCACGACGTTTGCGAGCGGCTACGCGGTTTACGAGGCCGGCATGGACATCATCCGCCAGTTGAAAGAGCGGGCCGCGAAGATCTGGGAGAGCGACGCCGATAAGGTCAGCTATGCGAACGGCACGCTGTCGCTCGAAGGCGACGCGTCGAAGACGATGACGTTTAAAGAGCTTTCCGGCCGGTTGATGAAGACCGGCGCAGCGATCACCGGCCGCGCCACTGTCGCCCCTACCGGCGTCGGCGGCGCCTTCAGCACACAGATCTGCGATGTCGAGGTCGATCCCGACACCGGTAAGGTGACGGTGCTGCGCTATACCGTCGTGCAGGACGCCGGCACCGCCATCCACCCTGCCTATGTCGAAGGACAGATGCAGGGCGGCGCGGCGCAGGGCATCGGCTGGGCGCTGAACGAAGAGTATTTCTATGACGACTCGGGCCGGATGGTGAACTCCAGCTACCTGGACTACCGGATGCCGACCGCGCTCGACCTGCCGATGATCTAGACGCATATCGTCGAGGTGCCGAATCCCGGCCATCCATACGGCGTGCGCGGCGTGGGCGAGGTGCCGATCGTGCCGCCGCTGGCGGCGGTCGCTAATGCGGTCTACCGGGCCACTGGCGTGCGCTTCACGGACCTGCCGATGTCACCGAAGCGCATCCTGGAGCAGACGATCGGGCTGCCCGAGTAAGCGCTCGTGGCGACCGTACGGATTCCCTCACTGTTGCGAAACCTGACCGGTGGGCGGCCGGAAGTTGAGGCTTCCGGCCGCACGCTGCGTCAGGTCGTGGATTCGCTGGACGCATCCTATCCGGGCTTCAAGAGCCGCATTCTCGAAGACGGCGCCCTGCGCCCCGAGCTATCGTTTGCTGTCGATGGCGAAACCGCGGAGCTGGGCCTCCTGCAGCCGGTGCACGAAACCAGCGAGGTACTGATCCTGCCGGCGATGGCCGGGGGTTAGCACGTTCGCTTTTCGGGCTCCATGGTCACGCGGTCACAAGTCTTCGGGCGCGAGCAACAAGTTCGCCGCCTGCGGCAATACCTTCGACGTGCCCGTTGTCATCCTGTGACATCAACGCCCATGACTCGATCGCATTGGCGCCCCTCTCGGCAGCCTCATCAACCACGAACGCCAGCGCCTCAGGCTCCGACTGGAAGGAGCGAATGAGATTTCGGCTGTCAGTTTCCCACAGGTTGTATGTCACTGTCACACCTGCCCAGCATGACGCTGCCGGTAACTTTCAAATTGCTACTACTGAGTGTACACAGTCCAGGAGCAATGAAGGAGCAGCTTCAAGGGTGAAATGCCCCACGGGCGGCGTAGCTTTCCAGGCGACATCCTGAGAGTTCACCGGAATGAGCAGCATGGCGATGAAGTCACCGATTGGGTGTGGTGGCCGGAGGGCCCGCATTGCCAGTTCCGCGGCACGAGCCCGATCCGCCGTTTGAAAGACGGAGATACGCCTGGCCCAATCGTCGAGCCGCTGCGGGGTCGCCTTCCTCGATATGTTCCGTCCGCGCGCGCTTGCGGTCAGGAAGTCGGTGACCGTAGGCGGATCGGTCTCGACGATTCGGTAGAAGACGTAAAAGTTTCCCTCTTGCGTCGGCTGCCAGTTCGCCGGTGCTTCATGTTCAACCATCAGTCATGAGCCTAACGAATGCCGGACCTATGGCACAGCCTTGGCCCACAACATAGCAACACCACGCAACTCCAGCCATTGAGGAACGAACAAGCCTGCCGAGCGATGCCGCAAGCCGTGGTGGCCGGAGACAACAAAACGCCCGGAGCAACCTTGCGGCCGCTTCGGGCGTTTGTGTCATCAGCAACTTGCGAAACTGACGACCTCAATATGTTCTCAGGTCCAGTGGGAAACTTCAAAGCAGTTGGCTGACGCTGGCAGGGTAACACCAGCAGGGACATACCCTGTGCATCTGCTCACCGCTACCGCTCTTAGCTTCCCGGGTGAAATCGACCTGTGTAGCACATGTCACGGCTAATCGTGAGGGCGCTCTACGCCGCAGAACCAGCGGTGACGCTGCCGGTATCGCGGTTGCGCCGCTTAGCCTGCTTTCATCGGCCTGATCACGTCTTCGGCAAAACGCTGCACCGGCTCGGTCGAGGTCGGGTGGCCGAAGTCGAGCACAAAGTGCCTGACTCCCAGACTGGCCCAGTGCTGCAGCGTCTCCAACCACTCGGCCGACTCAGCGCGGGTCTGAGGCAACGGCGCCTCACGGGTGACGCTGATCGTGATCTCGTCCGGGTCGCGGCCAGCGGCCTTTGCCGACTCCCAGACGATGTCGCGCTTGCGAATCCAGTCTTCGATCCGGCGGGGCATGAACGTATTCCACATGTCGGCCCGCCGCCCGATCATCGGCAGCATCAACTGCTCACCAGACCCACCCACCAGGATCGGCGGTGGCGGCAGCGGATGCGGCGGCGCGTAGGCGCTGTTGAGCGTGAAGTACTTGCCGGCAAAGCTGGCCGCCTCGTCTGCCCACATCCGGCGGCAGATCTGGATCGCCTCTTCCAGTTGCCGGATGCGCACCGAGGCTTTGGGGAAATCGAAACCGTAGGCCTCGTACTCCTCTTTCCGCCAGCCAGCGCCGATCCCGAGGATGAAGCGCCCGCCAGAGAGGGTCTGGAGCGTCGCCGCCATCTTTGCCGTCAGCGCCGGGTTCCGGTAGCCGAGGCCGAGGACATGATGGCACAACTGCACCCCTGGAAACCGGGCAGCAAGCCAGGTCATCGTCGTCCACGATTCGAGAAATGGGTCCGTGCGGCGTTCGAAGCCATAAAAGTGGTCCGCGAGCCAGACCGAGTCGAAGTGCTGGAAGGCGGTAGGCAGGATGTGTTCGATCTGGTACATGACAATCGGCACATGGCCGCTTTCGGGCGGTCCAATCACCGGCGAGAGCCAGCCAAACTTGAGCTCAGCCAAGGTCGTCTCCTTTGGGCGCCGTCTGCACAGCGGGCACCGCAGCGGCCGTAAATCTACTCGACTTTGCCACTATACGCGAACAGTGAAACGCACGGGACAGGCCAGTTCTGCTGAACTTCGCCGTAAGCTCGTTCGATATCTTGCTGAGGATGGCGACACCGAAATGCTGGCTCGGATCGGTTCCACTATCGTTCGCATCATGATCGCCTGATCTCTGCGGTGCTACGATAGCCGTAACAGCACCCCGGCGGGAGCGATGGAACACGCAGGAGCGCAGGTCATGGACGGAATGAAGTGGCGTGTCAAGATTTCCGGCGACGGCCAGATCTGCCTGCCCGAGGAGTTCCTGCGTAAATTCCAGCTCAAAGCCGGCGACGAAGTCGAGGTCGTATACAACGACTACAACGTCGTGATTTCTACGGGGGATAAGGCGTATCTCGTTGAGCCGACGCCTGAGGAGCTCGCCCGGCGCAAAGCCGCGTTTGAGCGAACAATGGCTGTCCGCGCCTCAATGCCATCCATCGCCCCGCTCACTTCTGCCGATCTGGTCCACATGGGCCGCGACGACAGCTTCTGGTATGGCGAGGAGGCGCCCAAATCCGATGCTGGCGAGGGCTGATCGGCTAGTCGCCGACGCCTCTGTCGTTGTGAAGTGGTATCTCCCCGAAGTTGATGAAAGTCACGCGGATCTCGCTCTTGTTCTGTATGCGCAGTTTCAAGCCGGCACTGTTCGTCTGATTGCCCCGACGCAGATTCGCTTTGAACTCACGTCGGCCATCACCGCTGCCACGTTGGGAGCGCGACCACGATTCTCTGTGTCTCAAGCACAAGCTGCGATAACGGACTTTCTGAACCTCCCTTTACCGACTTTCGCTGACGCTCCGTTACTCACCGCTGGTTTCCTGTTGGCGCGCCAGTACGGTATCGCCTTCTATGACGCGGTCTATCTGGCGCTGGCACAGCGCGAGCAGGTGCGCCTGATCACAGCCGACCGAAAGTGCTACAACCGGATCGCGCACCTGCCGGACGTTCTCTGGCTCGGCGACTGGCAGCCGGGCGGCTGAGGCATACCGGCAGACCTTTTCAAGCGGTCGAGCGCTATTCGACACCGTTGCCTTAAGCCTCCAGCAGGTTCGCAAACTCGACACAGTTCATGATCGCGATGCCCTCGTGCTCAACGAGGTCGAGCAGGTCGTTGTCGGCTGAGACGAGGTAGGTGGCCCCGGCCGCGTGGGCTGTGGCGAGGAACTGGTCGTCGTCGGGGCCACGC
>JBBRGK010000011.1:0-18634 GCA_038240805.1 Dehalococcoidia bacterium
GGCTGCGGCTGTGGATACGCCCAGACTTCGTGCGGGTAGTCCTTGCTTCGGTTAATCAACTGGATGTGCACCCGTCCCGCCGGAACCGTCGCGCGATTCAGCGTGAACGAGAAGTCATTCGCCGTGACAGCAAGGATCACCTCCCCGTCTGTCGTGGTGGCATTAGCCGCAACCGATGCCACTGGCGCAGGCGACTTTGCATTGGAGTTCTTGGTACTGCCCCCGCAAGCAGTCAGCACTGCCGCCAACGACAGCAGCGCACCGAGTATTACGTATGTTCCACCGCGCTGTCCCCGATACATCAAGGCTTTCCTCCCGACGCCGCTTGAGCGACGTCCTGAGCCTCAGCATGCGGTGGGACGGTGCCGGCGGTCTGTCGGGTTAAGCCAGACTGTTCTGTGGGGCGTTAGCCTCCATTAACCGCTTCAGCAGCGCCAGAAATTCCCGTCCATGCCCTCAATAGGGAACTCGCACTGAACACAGGGCACTACCGATGGAACCTGCTGGCGCAGCCGGCAGCTTTGGAAAGTGATTACCTGCCGAGCACCGCCCCCGAAGCGCGACCGTCGTGGCAGCGTCAAACGCAGGCACCTGTTGGAGACTCGAAAGAACGGTGCGCGACAAGCACGTTCGGTACGAGTAGGTTATATGTGGTAGCAACAGGGGGCACGTTTATGCGAAACAGTGAGACTCAGGCCACGCCTACGCAGGTGCGCACTATCATCGCCGCTGCCTGGGCCGAGACGCGAAAAGTGCGACCGCCATCACCAATCGCGGCCAGGCGACACGCCCGAAAGTCCGCGGCAGCTGAGCTGGAGAGGCTGGCATAACGGCGCCCCGGTTTCACAACCCGTAGAGCATGGACGCCAATGCCGGTGGTCCAGAGGCTCATGGGTGGGACACGATATCGAAGCGCTCAAGCGAGCGGCCTTCGAACGAGGCAGCTTCCGTCGCTAGCGCCGGCGGCCCGGTCGCGTGCGGCGGGCGGGGTAGCGCGAGGCCCGGATGGCTGCAACGCTCAGCTACGTGGCTGGTCACCGGCTTGTTGCGTCTGCGAGACTGCGGTTGCGTGAACTCGCTATTTCCCTCGTTTCAGTCTGCGGCCCTTATCGTTGGCGCCGTAGACGGATGCTGCTCGCCGCTGACATTGCCGGACCAGTCTTCGCCGCTGAGAAATGCACCGGCATCCAGGGCGGCTTTGCAGCCTTCGCCGGCTGCGGTAATCGCCTGCCGGTAGCGGCGGTCACTGACATCACCTGCCGCAAACACTCCCGGCACGCTGGTCGCCGTATGTTGTTGGGTGACAATGTAGCCGTCGAGATCGAGCGTGAGCTGTCCCGCGAACAGTTCTGTATTCGGTCGATGGCCGATGGCAACAAAGAGTCCCTGGACCGGCAGCACGGACTCCAGCCCTGTGCGCGTATTGCGCAGACGCACGCCGTCAACGAGCTGGTCGCCCAACACCTCGATCACCTCTTGCTCCAGCGCCCAGCTGATTTTCGGGTTGGCCCGCGCCCGCGCTTGCAGGATCGCGCTCGCCCGCAGCGTGTCCCGGCGGTGGATGACGGTTACCTTGCTTGCGGACCTGCTGAGGTGCAGGGCCTCCTCAAGGGCGGTATCGCCACCGCCGACGACCGCGACTGCCTGATTACGAAAGAAGAAGCCGTCACAGGTGGCACATGACGAGACGCCATGACCCCGCAGCCGCTCCTCGGAGGCAAGCCCCAGCCAGAGAGCTGACGCGCCGGTTGCAATGATCACCGCCCTTGCTGTGTAGCTCTGTTCGCCGGCGAAGACGGTCAGCGGCTGCTGGCCGAACTCTACCCCTGATACCTGGTCATCAACGATCTCGGCGCCGAAGTGGAGCGCCTGCTCGCGCATCTGCTCCATCAACTCAGGTCCCAGCACGCCGTGCGCGAAGCCCGGGTAGTTCTCGACCTCGGTGGTCAGGGTGAGCTGGCCACCCGGCTGATAGCCACCAAGCAGCCTGGTTCGGAACGCGGCGCGTGCGGCGTACAGGGCGGCCGTATAGCCGGCTGGTCCAGCGCCGAGAATCACGACGTCGTACGACGTGCTTGTGCCCCGGGTTGTCATAGAACCATTCCTTTGCGCCAGATCACTCACCTGGCAGTACCGGCCCTGGAAACACCGGATGCGACCGAAGCCGGGGCGTGAACCCTCATTGCGTCCGGGGAAACTGTTCGCTGCCGGTGAGCCGCATAGCCTATTCGAGATTGATAGCTTCTGTGCCTTGTGCAACCTTCCAAGCCGTGCGTCACTACTTATACGAGCACTTTCCATATCTTTAGTAGCTATCTGTGTGGAGTTACCAAATGTCTGGTCATGTCCTCGTAGTCGACGACGAGCCAGGTATTCGCGATGTACTCGTGCAGGTGCTCACTGAAGAGGGCTATGGTGCTACCTGCGCAAGAAATGGGCGCGAGGCGCTGGCTGCGATCCTTGCCGACCCGCCGCTCTTGATCCTACTGGATTTTCAGATGCCGGTGATGGACGGGGGCGAGTTGCTCGATGCCCTGGAGATCGCGCACAGCATCGTGCCGGTCGTGTTGTTGTCCGCGACTGGGAACATCCAGGCGGCGACGGTGCGGTACCACGCTGCCGGCTACCTCGCCAAGCCGTTTGATCTCGATGAATTGCTGGCAATGATCTCGAGCCATCTCTCGGCCGGAACCCAGCATATGTTGCTCGCACCAGCGGTCCCGGCTGCATTGGCCGAAACAGCTCATCACACTGACCTGTTGCCCGCAGCGTGACGGCGCTGCCAGCATCTACGCTCAGGAGCAGGGCGTGCCGACGTCGGCAGAGTGAAGGAGGGTGCAGACCTGCTGACAGGAGAATCTACAGCACAATCTGCCGAGCTCTGCTTTCGTACCGCCGGTCCCCTTCGTGGTACGGAGTTAATGCTGGTCCATGGCATGTCCAGCTCCAGCCGCTACTGGGGGCCGAACCTTGGCCCGCTGGCAGAGCGGTATCATGTCGTTGCCCCCGACCTGCTTGGCTTCGGCCAGTCACCCAAACCAAAGAGCGCCTACAGCCCGCACGACCACGCCGTAGTCCTCGCAGCGGTCGCGAGACAGGCAGGCGCACCGGTTGTCGTAGTCGGCCATTCGCTGGGCTCGCTGCTTGCCTTACAGCTGGCCGTCGACTACCCCGAGCTGGTCTGCGGTTTGGTGCTGATTTCACTGCCGTTCTTTGACACCGAAGCGGAAGCACGGCGACAGCTTGCCCGTGGCTCGGTGATGGCCCGGCTACAAATCGAGCACCCGCGCTCGGCGCGCCTGTTCTGCTGGGGTCTCTGCCATGCCCGGCCAGCGATGCGGGCGCTGATGCCGCTTTTGGAACGCGACGTGGAACCGGAGGCGGCACGGGCGGCGGTCGACCATACCTGGGAATCTGCTTCACGCACGGTCGCCGGGGTGATTCTTCAAACCCGGCCCGCCGCCCTGCTGGACCAGGTTCCTGCCAGGAAGCTGCTCCTTATTCATGCGAGCGATGATCACACGGCGCCCCCGGCACCGGTGCAGAAATACGTTCAGAACCACCCGGGTGCGGAGCTCGCGCTGTTTCCGAGCGGAGGACACCATCCGTATCTGCGGCATCAGGCGGCAACCTGCGCTGCCATCGCCCGCTTCGCCGGCCGGCGCCTTCCACCCTCAGCATGACCTCGTTGTAATGGGGTTCCCGGCAGCAGAGACCGATACGCGGTACTGGTCATTCTGGTGCTGCACCCGGGGTGTGCGCTGCCTACCCGGCGAGCGGCAGCCGCAGCGTGAGCGTGGTCCCCACCCCGGCCGTACTCTCCAGCCGCAGCGTGCCGCCCTGCTGCTCGACAAGCGCTCTGGCGCCAAAAAGCCCGATGCCGGTCCCGCTCGTCTGCTGCGCGACATTGCTGCCGCGATAGAACGGCTGAAAGATGTGTGGCAGATCAGCGGCCGGGATGCCCACGCCCTGGTCCTCCACCCTCAGCACGGCGACGTCACCGGCATCGGCTGGCTCCTGCGCAATCGTGATCTGGATGGCGGTGGCCGGTGCACTGTACTTGATCGCGTTGCTCAGCAGGTTCTCGACCACCCGTTCCAGCCGCGTCGCATCCCACAGGCCGATCAGCGACTCTCCAGTTGTTGAGAGAGTCAGCTCGTGGCTGGTTGTCTGTGCGTATTCCTGCACGCAGCCACGTGTCAGCGCCACAAGGTTGGTCGGCCGCCGGTTGAATTCGACCGGCTCGCCGCTCTGCACGCGCGCGACATCCATAAACGCTTCCATCAGCCGCTGCAGTTTCCTGGTACCGGTCTGAATCGTAGCGAGGCCGCTCAGTATTCGCTCCGGCTCGGGCGCCTGTGCGCGCCGCATGTGCCGCTCAATTAGCTGCGCCGTGCCACGAATCACCCCGAGCTGGTTCTTCATGTCGTGGGCGGCGACTGCAATCAACATGTTCTGCTGCCGAACCGCCTCCGGCACGTCGTGTCCATGCTGCTTCCTGGCGATCGGCGCTGGCACAGGAGAGCCAGGCGGCAGCCCGTCGTCGGTGTGCGTATCCGTGCTGCGGTCAGACGTGATCGTCAAGGCGCTATCGTTGCTTTCTCTGCGGTACTGACCGCTTAGATCGCCGTTAGAGCATTGTGCGCGGTCCCGTTGAGGGTCGGTGGCCGTGCAGCGAGGACGCGCCGTAGTTCCCGCGTAATCTCATCCAGGTCGAACGGCTTGCCGATCAGCTCGATCGCCTCGGCTGGTCCGACACAGGACCGAAGCGAGCCAGTGTTCGTCGTCGTGATCACGAAGTGCCCATCACGCCACTGTCGCCGGACCTCCTGCAGGATGTCCCAGCTTTCACGGTACGGCGGCTCGACGCTGTAGACCGCCGCCGCCGGCTCGTGCTCGCGGAGGAAGGCGAGTTGAGCTGTAGCGCCGCCAACGATTGTCGACACGAGCGCAACGGTGCGGAAGCCATCCTGTTCAAGCGAGTCCTTGAGGACGTTTACGAGGTCGCGGCTGGAGTTCATCACCGCGATGAGGGGACCAGAACCGGCGGATGGAACAGGCATAGTGTGACCTCAGTGTGCTTTGTGGCAACACCTCGGTCATCATCCCCGAGCGCAGAAACGCGACTCCGGGCGACGGAGGAACGAGAAGGAAGAGCTACCCATCCGTATTATACCATAATTTCCCGATGTGATCTGCGGTTCTTCGCCTGATTCGGCGGAGCGCCTGCGCATCGCTGATCGGGAACACACACTACTGCCGCGCTCCCATTGTCCCCTATGATGTGCTCAGGCCATTGTCCGGGACACGCTTCTACAGGGAAAACGACGCTATGCGCCGCTGGAGTATCTTTGTCACCGCCATTCTGCTTTGCCTGATCGGGACACAACAGGCGTTTGCCCAAACGCAGCCGTTGGCTCCTGGCGCCATCGACCCTGCGGTTTCCGGCGCGCTCAGCCAGTACGCCAGCAGCGCTGCCTATCCTTACGCCGGTGACTGCCAGACGGCTCAGTCACTTCCCGGCGCGGTCTGTACGCTGGTCTTCGCGGAGGCAGACGGCAGCCAGATCGCCGGGTTCTACCTGCTCGGTGACGATGGCGCCGCGGCCCCGGAGTCGTTTGACGCGCTCCGTTTTCCATCGCCGGCGCCTCCCCCGATACCGCCTGCACGCCTGCTTATCCCTCGGATCGGGGTCAACGCCCCTGTGGTGACGCTCGGGGTGATCGCGGCAACCAACACGCTGGACGCGCCGCGAACCAAAGATGATGTCGGCTACTACAACTTCACGCCGGTGCCTGATTACGGCGGCAACACCGTGCTTGCCGGGCACGTCGACTGGTATACCGGCGAGGCAGGCGTCTTCTGGAACCTCAGGCAGCTGCTCAGGGGGGATCTGATCCAGCTGGTTATGCCGGATGGCACGGTCTTCACCTACCAGATGACGGACATGCAGCTATACGACAGCGACACGGCGCCAATCGACGCAATCATCGGCGACACGACTGCGGAGGCGCTCACCCTGATCACCTGTGACGGTATATTCGACCCTGCCGCCGCGGAGTATAACCAGCGCCGGGTCGTACGGGCCGTGCGTTTATATGGCTGAAAGAGCCTGCTCGTGGCCCGTAGCCAGTTGCCGTAGATGCCGTGCCTGAAATGAAGCGTTTACGAGAAGTACGCAAGCATCTTATTGATAGCACGAAAAAGTAGACCGGCTAGTCAGGTGATTACCTGACAGGACCCAGGGGTCCTTTCACCGGTCATATCAGCACTTGCTTTATACGCTAAACACGCTGGATTGTCATGCCAGATGGCAGGATTTTCCGGACAGTCGAAACCCCGGGAGCATAACCTGTCCTCGGGGTATTTCTTAAACCGAACGGCGTGCGCCTGACTCGCCCGGGGCGCTGGCGATAGGTCGAGGCGTCTGCGGCAGTCGCGGTATACTGGGCCGCGTGGCTCATGCTCTGCTCTGCCTGCGCGGTAACGTCACCCTGGCCGGCGACCTCGCGCTTGCGAAGCGTGAGCTTGACGCTCTGCTGCCCGGCGCGCCGCTGGAGCAGTGGTCATTAGATAATGCATGGTCTGCGTTTCGCGACTGCGCTGCGCGGGCATCGGATGCAGAGCCGCTAGTGCTGCCGCTTGCCACCGATGTCGCCTGTACCGCCGACCTGACCGCGGCGCAGATCGAGCTGCTGCTCGAACGCGCCACCTTCCTGCAGCAGGTGCTCGTTCTGCCTGCGGCGGCGGAGCAGCAGGAGTTCGCCGCACTCTGCGCGGCGTCTCCCCGGCTTCGTCGCCATGAGGGGTCGCTGTTCGCCGGCCTCTCCGTGCAGTGCCTGGTCGAGATCGCGTCGCTGATCGCGGCGAAGGCACATCCGGCGGATGTTGCTGGCCTGTTGAGCGAGGCTGTCAGCGCCCTGCTCGGCCGAGCGGAGAGCGAGCGGGCAGCAGGGCGCGCCGTGGCCGTGGCGCGACGGGCGCGGGCAAGCTCGTATCTGACCCACGATCTGCACGTCTACAAAGCGAAGTTCTTTCCGCGCCTGGCCCGCACCGCACTCAATATCGCCGGCAGCGAGCGACCGGCGGGCGGAGAGCGGCCCTCCGGCCTGGTCGTTGATCCGTATGCCGGCAGCGGCACCACCCTGCTTGAGGCGTCACGGCTGGGGCTGCCTTCGCTCGGCAGCGACATCGATCCGCTTTCGGTGCTGATCGCTGGCGCCAAGCTGCTGCTGCCGCGCACCGGCCTGGCAGCCCTCCGGGCGCCGCTTGATGCAGGCAGCTTCACCGAGGCGGGTTCGACCGGCAGCGGCGCCTGCCCGCCGCTTGTGTTCCCCCACTGGCTGGCGCGCAAGCTGACCACGGAGCAGGCTGCGGCGGTGTTGGGCGACGCGAACGCACTGGCGGCCGCTATCGGCCGGTTGCCGCCGGGCGTAGAGCGCACCCTGGCCCGGGTCTGCCTCAGTGATGCGCTCACCCGCAAGCTGCACATGCGCTTTCTTGGCACCGGTGTGGGACGCTTCGCGCTTGAACTACGGCGCGCTTCCGTGCGGGCGCTGTTCCTCTCGCGCTACGCGGCGCTCTGCCGCGAGGCCGCGCTCGCCGCCGACGTACTACCCGCCTACGGGCTCGCCTCGCCAGCAGCGGCGGCGGTAGCTCGTGCCGACGCCCGCTCACTGCCGTTGCCCGATGGCGCCGCCGCAACCGTGCTCACCAGTCCGCCGTATCTGCCCGCGTCCTCCGGGCGCGAAAACTACCTGATGAGCAAGGCGCCCTCGCTGCTGCTGCTCGGCCTGCTTGACGCCGGCGGTGTCGAGCGACTGAACCAGCGCGCCGCCGGCTCGATGGGCAGCGATGTGGAGGCTGGCCAGGGCCAGGTGGGAAATCCGCTGGTGATGGTGTCTCCGCGTAGCTCCAGCAGTGGTGCACGAACGGATCCGCTCGGGCTCTCGCCTGGGGAGCGGCGGCTGGTGGAGTGGCTGGCGGCGGACTCCCTGCGGGCGATCAAGGCGGAGCCGGTGCGTCGCTACTTCCTGCACCTGCGCCTCGCCCTGGTCGAAATGGGACGGGTGCTGCGCCCCGGTGGCCGCGCCGCCGTCGTGATCGGCACCCGCAGCACCTTTTATCGCTTCCGCACGCGCGAGCCGGTCTACACGGTCGAGACGGCCAGTCTGCTTGCGGAAGCAGCCACCTCGCTCGGGCTCACGGTCGATAGCTTCATTGAAGTGGAGCTCGACAAGGGCAACCGAAACGCCCGCCCGCGTTCGCTGGACAGCTACAGCGAGACGATCCTGCTCCTGCGCGCCTGATCAAAAACTGTTCTGTAACAATTTGCCACGGCCCGCGTTTGGATGAGTGAGACGGGCATGAAATTGCAAGGCAAGCTATCGCGAGGCCATTCTCAGTCCGATAACTAGATTGGAGAACACTGACAGGCCTGGAGCCGGATGAGCGCGAACCGCCTCCGTCGCGGGCAACTCTACCTGCGGTCTGATGACCGGGGATGACGGAACGGACCGCGTTTGGTGAGATTGCCCCGCAGCAGCGATCGTCATTGCAGCGCTAGCAGCCCCCGCGCGAGAGCGCGCCCTGTGGGGCGCAGCCTGTGAACGTCGCGAACGGATCGCCGGTCCCCGCCGGCGGCGATGACGAGCGTGTCGAGATCGAGCGCGCCATCGCTGGCGACGAGCATGCGTTCGGCGCCCTGTATGACCGCCATCTGGACCGCGTCTACCGGCACATCTATTACCGGGTTGGCAACCGGGCCGACGCTGAAGATTTAAGCCAGCAAGTTTTTCTCAAGGCGTGGCAGGCGATCGGGCGCTACCGGCGGACGGGGGCGCCGTTCGTCGCCTGGCTGCTCACCATTGCGCATAACCTCGTCGTCAGCTTCTACCGGCGAAAGAAGGAAATCCCGCTGCTTGACCTTGACCCCGCCAGCCGCGAACGCTGGGCCGACCCGGAGGCTCAGCTGCTCGACGAGTACGACCGGATGGCCGTGCGCCAGGCGATCCTGCGCCTGCGGCCGGAACAGCAGCACGTGGTGACGATGCGCTTCATGGAACAGTTCGATTACGCGACGATCGCCGCTGCGCTCGGCAAAAGCGAGGGCAACGTGCGCGTGATCCAGCACCGGGCGCTGACCGATCTGCGCAGGCAGCTCGCGCAGGAGGCACAGCACTGATGGCGCAGGGGACGTCTGATCTGCTGAGCACCTGCCTGGACGAGGTATCGTCCGGACGGAAGACGCTCGATCAGTGCATGGCGGAGCATCCGGCCGAGGCCGCTTCGCTGCGGCCGCTGATCACCCTCGCGCTGTCGCTGGCACCGTTGCCGCCCGTGACGCCCGATCCGGCTTTCCGTGTGCAGGGGCGCGTCGCTCTGCTCGCTGCGATCCAGGCCGACAGGCAACAGCAGTCTGCGCCGTTCGCATCGTTGCGGCGGCTGCTCGGCGGCGGCCAACGCTCCTCGCTGCGCCTCTCGCGCGGGCTCGCAATAGCGCTGGTGCTGCTGGTGGCGGCCGCTGCGACCGGCGGCGGCGCGATCTACGCCTCGCAGGCTGCGCTGCCCGGCGACGCGCTCTACCCGGTAAAGACGGCGGTCGAGCAGGTGCAGCTCACTCTGGCCACCGACGATCAGGCGAAGGCGCAGGCCTATCTCGATCTCGCAGCCCGCCGCGCTGGTGAGGTACGCAAGGCCTCGCGCAACGGCAATGCCGCGGCGGCGGTGTCGGCGGCGGCGGCGTTTATCCAGGACGTTCAGTCCGCCGGGAAGCACCTGGACCATGCCGCGTCATCCGGCGAGAACGTGAACAGCCTCGCCACAAAGCTCTCCGATCAGCTCGCCCGCCAGGCCAGCCTGCTGGAACAGGCGCAGGCATCGGCCCCCGATCAGGCACGGGATGCGATCGCTCACGCCGTGGCCGTGGCCGGCGAAGGTCTACCCATTCCGACGAATGAACCGCAACCGGCAACACCCGCCGCAACGGTCAAGGCGTCGCCAACCGCGAGCAAGCCCGCACCGCCTGCGGCCACGCCGGCCGGTGCCGCCGCAACCGCTACGCCACTGACGCAGGGGAACGCCGTTGTGGATGATGCGTTCGTCCGTGTCGCCGCTACTGCGCCGGCTTCCGTGCGCGATCTGCTGCACGCCGCGCGGACGGGAGCGGCCGCATTCGCTCCCACGCCGGCACTGACGGACCTTTCGTCCGCAGCAGCGGGAATCCCGACCGCCGCTCCCGCTTCTGCAGGGCCACAGCTGGCCACCGCCGTCTCAATCCGGGGCTCCGGTGCAGCAGCGTCGGTTGTCGCCGCTTCAACCCGGGACTCCGGTCCCGCCACGCTGGCCGTCGTGGCGGGACCGGGGCGAACGAATACCGCTGACCGCGGGGATGTAGCACCTGGCGTCTCGCAACCGGTCGTGGCAGCCCCGCCGCCGCCTGCTGCCGCTCTTCCGGTCGCAGTTCTCCCCGCCGCGGCCCCTGTCCGGCCGCCCGTCGCGGACCGTCACAGTGCTTCTGATGACAGCCAGCCGGTGGAGCCGGCCACGACCACCGCACACAGCGAAGACGGCCACCAGACCAGCACGCCGGCGGCGACGGCTGCTGCCCGGTCAGTGGCGACACCGCCCGCAGCGGCAACGGCGGCAGCAACCCCGCCGCAGAGTGACGGCCACGGCGACACATCCAGCAGCCACAGCGCCGGACCGGGCACCCCGGTCGCGACGCCGGCCCACGCAGGTGGCAGCGGCGGCAGTGCCGGCACTGGTAGCGGCAGCACTGGCAGCAGCGGCGGCAGCACCGGCAGTGGTGGCAGCGCTAACCACGATGCGGCCGGCAGTGGTACACATGCCGCCCCGCCGACCGTCACCCCGCCGATCAGCGGTGGAACGGGTAGCGCCGGAAACCCCGGCCACGGCAGCAGCGGCGGTGGTAACGAAAACGGCAACAATACCACCGGTCACGGAGCCGGTGGTATTGCGGGTAACACCGGCAACGGGAACAGCGGCAACGGGAGCAATGGCACTGCCGGGGGTGGCAGTAACAGCGGAAACAGCGGTAACGGCGGCCATGCTGGCGGTGGGTCAAGCGACGGCAATACTCACGGTGGCAGTGGTAGTGGCGGTGATGACAACAACCACGGCGGCAGCGGCAATGGCGGAAACGGCAATGGCGGAAACGGCAATGGCGGAAACGGCAACGGCGGCAATGGTACTGCGGGCAACGGTGGCCACAGTAACGGCAGCGGCGGTTCTGCGAGTGAAACCGGGAATGGCCACAGCAACACCGGTGGCGCAGGCGGGCACGGATCCGGCAGTGACGGCGCCAGTGGCAGCGGTCACGGTGGCGCGGGTAACGGACACGGCGACTCCGGCAGGTAGCGGGGCGCCTCACCCCTTACCCTCTCCACGGCTGTGCCGTAGAGAGGGCGATCGTTGGTTGCCTTGCACGGGGGCTGAGGATGGACGGAGAGTGGATCGCTTCCCGTCTGCTGCCCACCGGCTGGATGGCCGTGGTTTGGCGTTGCCGGGATGCTGGTGGATACGTTGGGGATACGTTGCGGTGACGTGAATTGATTGCTACTTTGTTATGGGATGTTCATAGACCCACTGTCTTTACGGTCGTAAATTTATCCGAGAAGTAATGAGGTGTCTGATTGGTCAACCGGTTCTGGACTCGTTCACCAAAAAACGCTCCCGCAGCTCTGCCGGCGGGGGTCAGCAGGAAGCGCGGTGCCACGGCATCGCTGATTGTGCTTTCGGCGCTGGCGATCGGCGGTCTGCATAGCGGCAGCCAGGTGACAGCGCAGACGGCCTCGATCAGCCTCTCGCCCGAAGAAGCCGTCATCCAGCTCATTCCGTACCGGCTGACGCAGGCCGACCTGCCGCAGGGCTATCTGTTGAACCAGCAGGTTTCCGTCGATACTCCTTCGACCTTCGCTGTAGGAGCGGATGATCCGACTGCTGACCTGGCGCTGGAAACCGCGGCACACTTCCTGGTGCAGGCCGAGCAGCAGGCAGATGCGACAACCGAGGAAAGCGGCCAACTGTCTGTTGGGATGGGAGCACGGCTGTTCGCCGACGCAGCCTCGACCAGCGGTTACGTCGCCGGTGAAATCTTTCCACTCACGGACCCGAAACAGTCGGGCTACGACACAGCGCAGCCGGTTGACCTGGGGACAACCTATGGCGATGCCAGCCGGGCCTGGCATGTCACCTACACCGGCACGGATCCCGGCAAGACCCCTGGCGCTGGCTATCTCGTGCGCTGGCGACGCGGACCGGTCGCATTCCGTGTCGTGACCTCGGCATTTGCCGGCAAAGAGCGGCTCGACGATCTGCGGACGCTAATGACGGCGATTGACGCGAAGTACGCGGCCGTGCCGGCGCCGGAGTTCGGGGCGCCGACCGTGACGCCGCCTGCCACAGAAGCACAGCGGTTGCAGGCAGGGCTAAAGCTGCAGGCCCTGGGGTTCACGGCCAGTCCCGACGGCTATGGGTTCACGAGTATTGTCGCGAGCCACCCGGCCCAGTTCATCTATGACGATGTAAACCCCGTGGCTGAACTGCGCCTGCTCGACCAGGTCTGGAAGCGGCTGATCGGCTACGCGCAGACGTTCACCAATACGTCGGACAGCGCCCGGATGGCAACCATCATCTACGCTCAGGACGCCGACGCGGCAGCAGCGAAGGCCGATGTTAGCGACTTCCAGGTTGGCCCGAACGAATCGGCGACGGTCATCGATGCGGGTATACAGCTCGGTGATCTCACCACCGCGCACAGGGTTACCGGAGTCTACATGGACGGCAGCGCCTACGAGTTCCTCGACCTGTCGTGGGTGCATGGGCCGGTGCTGCTGGAAGTGCAGATGACAGGACAGCCGGGCAGCACGTCACTTCCTGTACTGACCGCGCTTGCCCGGCAGCTTGAGGCGAACTACCAGGCCAGTCCCTACGCCTCGGGGCAGTAGCTGGCAGCAGCGACCATGTTTCCGAAGCCCCGGCTGCGCTCTTTTGGCGCAGCCGGGGCTTTTTCGCCAGTCCGGATAGTCTCCACCCTGAGCCCGGCGCACAGTTTGTCTGACGTTATGACATGGACGGACAGTGGCAGGGTAGCGGGTTTGGCCTGCTTCGGCCACAATTGAATCGAGATAGCGCCTGCGCGCGTGATCAGTATCGTCGGGGCCGATCGGTGGATCGTCGCGAGCCGGCGGCGGTTGCCAGGGGCGGGGACACCCGGAACAACGGAGGCAGCGGGCCAATGGTGCTGCGCGACACCCGCACCGGCCTGATCCTGGAGCAGATGATCCTGCCTGCCCTGCGCGGCGGCGGCTATCTCAGCAGCCGGCAGGTGCATATTGGCTCGCGGCTCGGCGGCGGCAAACACCTGATCGACTTCATCGCCGAGAACCGCAGCGGGCGTTGTTACCTGATCTCCGTGAAGTGGCAGCAGGTGACGGGCACGGCAGAGCAGAAGGTGCCGTTCGAGGCGATGTGCCTGGCCGAGTCGATCCGCGAGAGCAACGGCAAGTACGAGAAAGCCTACCTGGTGCTGGGCGGCGCCGGTTGGAAGCTGCGCGAGTTCTTCACGGGCGGTGGCCTGAACCGGCACATGCGCTTTGGCGACACGGTCCAGATCGTCTCGCTGGAGAGCTTCGTCGCCCTGGCAAACCGGGGCCAACTCTAAGGTAAATAGCCGGAGGACGTCTCAGTGCGCGTCCGCGCTCCGGAGGCCGGGGCAGTCGCGGCAAAAGCTGACGGTGGCCTGGTGACGGGCGCCGGGGAGACTGAGCGCCAGCGACGTCCAGCGATGGAGGCCGACCCGGCAACGGAAGGGCAGCGGCGCGGCGGGGGCATAGACCACGGCGGCCTGCGTGTCGGGTGTGCGCCCCAACGGGCTGAACCCAGCCGTGCGAGGCAGCCAGGGGATTGCGACGGGGTTCGCCTGAAGCAGTGCCATTCGGTTCCTCAAACGAGGTATAGCGCCGGTGCGGGGCCAAGCATCCCACGGCTCTTATACTCTTCCGCCTGACACGCTCCTGCAATACAATTACAGTGACGAAATAGTGAAGAATCTACGGCTAGATATAATCCATATATGCGCGGAGACTCATCAGTTGGCTCATACTCCACCGCTCAGGCGTGAAATCGACCGCTAGCGGACCCGCACGGCGCCGGTATAGCCATGTAGTCGCAGTCAGGGCTATCTCATAATTGTTCGAGATTCGTTATGTGTGCTGCTGGGGACTGCACTGGAAAGTCAGGCCAGGCACTAGCCGCACGGGCGTTGCAGCCGGATCGTCTGGCTGAGTGTTTGAGTGGTGTAAGGTGAACCAGGCTTAGCCATAGGCACTCGGACCAGGCCGCGCTGCGTAGCAGGCTCGCAGGCAAGCGCACCACGAGGGAGACAGCATGCCAGGTACCCCGTCAGGCTACCAGCCGGCGGCGGCCCGGCGGACAAGGGCTTTGAGCGCCCCGGTCCGCTAGTTGGCCGTGTTCTTGCTGGCAGGGCTGCTGCTGCTTCCTGCGGCCAGGGCACCGCACGGGGCGGCAGCTGCCGGGCCATTTGCCTACATCACCAACGGAACAAGCAATAACGTCTCGGTGATTGATACCAGCTCCAACACCGTGGTGGCCACCATCCCGGTCGGCACCTTCCCCGTCGGCGTGGCGGTCAATCCGGCCGGCACCCGCGTCTACGTCGCCAACTTCAGCAGCAACAACGTCTCGGTGATCGATACCAGCACGAACACCGTGGTGGCGACCGTCACGGTGGGCACCAACCCCTATGGCGCGGCGGTCAACCCGGCCGGCACCCGCGTCTACGTCGCCAACTTCAGCAGCAACAACGTCTCGGTGATCGACACCGGCACGAACACGGTCGTCGCGACAGTTATGGTCGGAACCGGTCCGGACGCGTTCGGACAGTTCATCGGCCCGACCATTGTCCTCGCCACCACTGCCACACTCGTCTCCTCGCAGAATCCCTCGACCGTCGGGCAGCCAGTGACCTTCACCGCAACCGTCAGCTGTCCCGGCAACACGCCAACTGGCACGGTGACGTTCAAAGACGGCGCCACGACGCTCGGCACTCCCGTTCCCCTCGTCACTGCAGCCGGCGTCTCCACCGCCAGCTTCATGATCAGCACACTTGCCGCCGGCAGCCATCCAATCACCGCCAGCTATTCCGGTGACGCCAACTGCGCCGCCAGCACCTCGACCGTGCTTACACAAGCGGTGAACGCGGCTGCGCTGGTCGTCTCCACGGTCACGCTTGCCTCCTCTCAGAACCCGTCCTTCGTTGGGCAGCCGGTGACGCTGACCGCGACAGTCACCTGCTCTGCCGGCTCTCCCAGCGGCCCGGTGGTGTTTGCCGAGGGCGCTACAACGCCTGGCAGTGGCACGCTTACGACGACGGCGGGTGTGTCAACCGCGACGTTCATGATCTCGACACTTGCCGTCGGTAGTCACAGCATCACCGCCAGCTACGCCGGCAACGCCACCTGCCCTACCGCAACGTCTGCAGTGCTTCAGCAGCAGGTGAACGCGTCGCCTGCCGGAACGAGCGGTGGCAGCGGTGCAGGTATCGCCGGCCAGGAGGTCACGGTCAACTTTGGCAGCTTCACCGACACACAGTGCACCCCGGCCACAACCTACAGCGTCACGATCGATTGGGGTGACGGCACCAGCTCGGCTGGCACGGTCAGCGGCGTCTGTGGCGTCGTCTTCTCTACGCAGGTTGAAGCGCTGAACGGCGCTGGAGCAGAGCTCGCGGGCCAGGCTGAGTCAGACCAGTCGAGCTACGCCGCCACGGGCCGGTTCACCGTTTCCGGCCAGCATGTTTATGCCGCGCCCGGCAGCTACACCGCCGTAGCAACCGTTACCGGCACGGACGGCCTGACTACAACGTTGACCGTCACGGTCGTCGTCGGACGGGCGGGGCAGCTGGTGTTCGGGGCACCGGGGCAGCTGCGGTTTATCGGCGTGGTCACGCTCAAGCTAAGCACCAGCGGCTGCGGCACGGTCAGCGGCGACAGCGGTCTGCCGCACCAGCCGGGCGAGTTCGTCACCCTGACAGCGACGCCGTGTACGGGCAGTGTCTTTGTCAGCTGGAGCGGCGGCGGCTCCGGCTGCGACGGGCGCACAGTCAGTCAGTGCGTGGTTGTGATTCCAGCCAGCGACCTGAGCGTCACGGCAAACTTCGCACCAATAGCGAGTCCGGCCCCGGCGGGTAGCACGACGCAGGCGTTGAACCGTGGTTGTAACGACCTGCTAACGCCGGCGAGTATGAGTCCGAACACGCCGGTCGTGACGCTGGTATCGCAGGTACAGGGGACAGTAGTGGTGAGCGTGGGCCGGTACAACAATGCCCTGCATGTGTTCCAGTTCGGCTACTTCAGCAACCCCGCCGCCCCGGTGGACTTCACGACCGTGAACCCGCTGCAGAGTCTCGTGATCTGTGTGCCGGCGCCGGGCCGCCTGTAAGCCGCTCGCATCGGCATCGGCATGCTGAATAACTGCCCGGACCGAGGGAGAAATCTGCTGGACCGTGGTCAGGGTCGATAGAGCTTGAGGCCGGGAATGTCTTCGTAGTCCCTGCTATTGTTCGTGACCAGGGTCAGGCGGTGCTCAAGGGCGGTGGCCGCAATGATGAGGTCCAGGGCGCGGCTGTTCACGCGGCGCCCCTGGTCCTTGAGGGTCTGACGTAGGCGAGCGCAGCGCCAGGCTACTTCTATGGTGATCGGCAAGATAGGCACACTGTCGAAGAAAGCGTTGAATTTCGCGCCAGCTCGTCTCGGGTGAGAAGCGCCGTCTACACCTTGAAAGACCTCAATGTACGTGATGATCGAGACGGCGATGCCCTCTGGTGTCAGACGGTCGAGGAGATCGACGGCACCGGTAAGGTCCCGAGTGTAGTAGATAACATGAGTTGAATCGACCAGGTAGGGCATTAGTCAGTGGGCCGGCCACTGCTGTCCTGGGCACGCTGGGCGTAGATGTCTTTAATAAGCGTGCTGATGTCGACGCCATCCAGGGCGCCACGAATCTGCTGCAGAGCCTGTCGAACTTTCTCCGGATCGTAGTCCTTCCAGATGTCGTCCGGGCCGGCAAGCTTCGGAGACTGCAGCGCTCGTCTCGCTCGCTTTGTCAGTGGCGCGGGGTTCAGGACGGCAACGGTCTCGCCATCGCGCTTGAGCAGGCGTGTGGTACGGCTGCGCCGAACCTCCTCGGCCAGGTCGGCGAGCTGGGGAATTGTGCTCACGTCGAAGGATATCTGTTGACTTGCCATAGTGTTCGTGCCGTCGCTTTCGGTCGTATTATCGTACTCCTTGTTGGCGCTCAGGCTATGCGAGCGCTCCTCAGCCGGCGGCGCCAGGTGGAGACGAAGAGGACGCCGCCGACCAGCAGGCAGCCGGTCAGGAGCAGCGCGGCCGGCACGCCGATCGTGCTTTCGAAGTGCTGGAAGATGAAAAGCACCAGGCCCAGAAACGTGGCCAGGACGCCGGCGAGCAGATACGTGAACGCTCCACGCTGCAGACTGAGCCCGATCAGGACCGCCCCCGCCGCGAGCAGCGGCAGACCTGCCCAGAACCCGGCGAGGCCCCACTGCGTATGCAGGGCGCCGGTCACTACCAGCAAGCCTGAGAGGGCTGCGGCGAAGCCATGCGGTCGCAACACTTTGCGCTCGGTCAGCAGAATGCCCGCCGCGCCAGAAAGCAGGATGAGCAGGCCGGCGAGCTCCGGGCGATAGGGAGACCATTGGTCGGCGACGCTCTCCGCCAGAAAGATGCTGCTGCCGGCGAGCGCGATCAGCTGCGGTCGCGACGGATTGACCCACCACAAGAGCAGCGCCAGCACGGCTGCGCCGGTCGCGGCGACAAGCGTTGTCGAGTGCTCCGCCCAGCCAAACTCAACCCCGGCCACGACCACCGTGCCGCTCAGCAGGACCACGCCGGTTAGCCAGGCGATCCCCGCCGCGCGGCGGAGTTGCGCCTCCGAGCTACGGCGCATGAACAGGCCGGCGAGCAGCGCCAGTCCGCCGGGGATTCCGACCGTGGCGAGGCGAGTTGTGGTATTGAGCGCTCCCCAGTGATCGGCAGTTAGCACGAACACACCGACGAGCGCGATCGCAACCCCGAGGTAGAGCAGTGCTTCGACGATGCCGGGCCGCTCGTCTGCCCCTGCTCCTGCCAGGACTACGCCAGACCGTTCGCCTGCCCTTGCCCCTGCCGCGACGACGCCGGGGCGCTGGTCTGATTCTGCCGCTGTCGTGCCGGACTGCTTGTCTGCGCTCGCTGCTACGACGGCACCGGGCTGCCCGTCCGCTTCTGCCGCTGTCAGCCCGGGCGAGGCGTCCTCATAGGCGAGAATGCGCTGCACCAGCGCCGCGTCGATCAGGCCCGCGTCGCGCCAGCGCGCCAGATACTGTTCAGGATCGGCCATCTATCGCCTCGACACCGACGCTGCCAACGGCGTGGACTTCGCAGGGAGCCTGCCCGCGCCGGAGCAGTGTCCGCTGCCACCATACACGCCTGGCCATCGAACTGGAGAGCCGGAGAACCGGTGTTTGGGGGGGGGGGTGGGACCGCCCCCCCCACCCCCCCCCACACCCCCGCGACCCGCAATCGGTGGCACC
>JBBRGK010000012.1:0-18534 GCA_038240805.1 Dehalococcoidia bacterium
GCCCCGGTGCTCCCGCCTAGAGGCACTGGCCACATCTCCGACCCGCTCCAGTGCCAGCGAGGACTGGCTAGCCACGGGCTTCCTCCTGCTCATCCTGACGACGTGTCGCGGGAAGGACACGACCCTCTGTCCGGTCAATTACAACGCGCTGAAACCGAGCAGGTCATTGAACTGCATCGGCGTCCCGGCACTATAGCCGTGGGCGTGGGACCAACAATAGCAGCGTTTCAGTATGCACGCAAGCGGTGCGTATATCGCACCCAGGGTCTTTTGATTCTAGTCTGTCTATGTCAACAGGCAGGGGAACTGTCCACGGCGACGCGCTTGCTTGAGCAGTTATCGCTGCGGGGACGGCTGGTGAGCGGGGATGCGCTGTATTGTCAGCGTAACTTCTGTCGGGAGGTGCTTGCTGCTGGTGACGACTACCTGGTCACGGTCAAGCAGAATCAGCCGCAGGTGATGGCGGCGCTGCGCAACACGGTCATCGGCTTGTTGTGCCTGGCACAGGCGGACAACCTCGCTGCCGCGCTGCGGCTGCTTGGCATTGGCCGTACATCAGAATCAATAGACCTTAATCTTCCCCCGGGCTGTCTTGTCCGCCGGGCAGCAACGAGCATCGGTCACGGCTCATTTAAACTCTTCTTCATCTAAACTCTTCCTCGATCAGGCGCGGCAGTCCCGCCACGCTCGGCAGTAGATGCGTGTGCCGCACAGACCCGAGCGTCTCCACGGCATGCGTGCCCGTGAGGACTCCCACGACACCCGCTGCGCCTGCGTTCGTGCCCGCCCGCAGATCGAGCGGCGTGTCACCGCAGACCAGCACACGCGACGTGTCGAAGACTCGTGTGCGCTGCATTGCCAGCTGGATCATGTACGGAGCCGGCCTCCCTTCAGGCGCCTCATCGCCGGCGACGTCGGCATCGAAGGTCCCGTGCAGCCAGCCGAGCCGGCCGAGTGCGACCTGCGCCAGCGATCGGTGAAAGCCGGTGTTGGTCGCCAGCTTCAGCCCCCGTGCCCGCAGCGTCTGCAGCATCTCCTCCGCGCCTGCCATCGGCGCCAGCGGTCCAGTGCTGTACTCGGCGGTCAGAGCGGCATCGAACTGCTCGTACGCCCGGGCGCTGGCTGCATCGGCCCTCTTGCCCGGACCGAAGCCTCGCTCGGCCAGTGTCTGCAGCACCGCCCGCTTGTTGCCTCCGCGCGCCGCCTGCAGGTCGGCTTCGTCAAAGGGAATCTGCTCGCCCGACAGCGCCAGACGGTACGCATTCAGGACCGCGCCGCCGTCGTCGATCAGGGTGCCGGCCAGGTCAAAGACGATCAGTTGTAACTGCAATTCCAGACTCCTCAGATGTCTTGCTCAAGATCAATGAGGGCTTACGAACAACTGTTGTATTAAGCGACTGCGGTCTTCCTGCAGCTACGCTCGGGAAGAAGCGGGCGAAACGACTGCGGTGACGCTGACACCAAGCTGGTTGCAGATGAAGCTCCAGATGTCGGTCTGCTCCTCGACCAGCTTGGCGATCGGCTTGCCCTGGCCGTGGCCAGCCTGCGTCTCGACCCGCAGCAGCACCGGCCGTTCGACGGGCGATGCGCCCTGCTGGGCCTGCAGCAGCGCTGCCATTTTGCGGGCATGCAGCGGATCGACGCGGCTGTCCGACTCGGCGGTCGTAAACAAAACGGCCGGATAGCGCACACCCGCGGCGGTGTGATGGTAGGGCGAATAGGCCCGCAGCCAGCGATACTGCTCCGGATCCTCGGCGCTGCCGTACTCGGTGATCCACAGCCGCGCGATCAGGAAACGGTGGTATCGCAGCATGTCCAGCAGCGGCACAGCGCAAACGGCGGCACGGAAAAGCTCGGAACGCTGCGTGATCGCTGCGCCCACCAACAGGCCGCCATTGCTGCCGCCCAGGATCGCCAGCCGTTGCGGACTCGTGTACCCGTTCGCGATCAGGTACTCCGCCGCGCCGATGAAATCATCGAAGCTGTGCTGCTTCTGCGCCAGCATCCCGCCCTCGTGCCATGACTCGCCGTACTCGCCGCCGCCGCGCAGATTCGGCAGGGCAAAAATGCCGCCCTGCTCCAGCCAGAAAACGGCGGCGGAGCTATATGCCGGCAGACGGCTGATGTTGAAGCCGCCGTAGCCCGTGAGCAGCAGGGGCGCGTCACCGTTGCTCCTGCTGTTCTGCTTTACCCCGCTCTTCCGCTCAACAATGAATATCGAGACGCGGGCGCCGTTCGTCGAGTCGTACCAGACCTGCTCGACCGATACCCCGGCGGGATCGATCGACGAGGGCACCGAGGCCCACTCCGTAACCTCGCCAGTGGCGAGGTCGAGACGGTAGATCGTCACCGGCACCACGAACGAGGTGTAGTCGAAAAACAGCTCCGTGCCATCCGGCTCGCCGTGAAAGACGTTGCTGGAGCCGAGCGCTGGCAGAGGAATGTCCTGGATCAGGCTGCCATCGAGCGAGCGCAGCTCGAGTCGCGAGGTGGCGTTCACCAGATACTGCAAGGCCAGCCTGCCGCCTGCGATCTCGCCCAGTGTCAGGACCGCGTCGGGGCGCTCAGGCACGACCTCGCGCCACGGCGTCCGGCCGATTTCGGTAATGGAAGTAACGGAGCTGATGGGCGTCGCCAGCATGCGGTAGCGAGGGGCATCGAGGTTGGTGAACAGATAGAGTGTATCGTCGTAGATCTCGCCCCAAAAGAGCGCGTGCACATCCTCGGCAACCGTGATCCAGTCTTCACCCGGAGCGCTGAGGTCACGGAAGTACACATCTGCCTGGTCCCAACCGAGGCCAACGATGAGCAGCAGCCAGCGTCCGTCGGGCGAGAGTGAAACGGAAGGGGACTCGCGCATATCGCGGCGCTCGGTCCAGATCAGCTCATCCGCGTCCGGGCTCTCGCCGAGCCGGTGCAGGTACAGGCGGCGGTGATACACCTCTTCCTCAGCGTGGACGCTTCCGGGCGCTGGCAAGCGGCTGTAATAGAAGCCGGAGCCGTCGGGCAGCCACGCGAGGCTCGTATACCGGGTGCGGTCGATCACGTCGGAGAGGTGCTCACCGCTGTCCACGTCAAGCACTCGCAGGGTGCTCTTCTCACTGCCATCATCGGAGAGTCCATAGGCGAGCAGGTGCCCATCGCGGGAGGGAAAGTACCAGTCAAGCGCGGTGGTTCCCTCCTCGTTGACCAGGTTGGGGTTCACCAGGGGCCGCTCTTCGCCGTCCTGTGCTATGCGGACGTAGAGCACGGGCTGATTCTGCCCGTGGCGGCGGCGCAAATAGAAATAGCGGCCCCGGCGCGGGCTGGGTGTTCCGACCATCTCGGTGTTGAGCAGCTCGGTCAGCCGTCGCGCGATAGACTCGCGTCCGGCCACGCCGCTCAGTACCGCCGCCGTGTAACGGTTTTGAGCCGCGACCCATTCGTGGACCTCGGCGGAATCTCCATCCTCCAGCCAGCGATACGGATCCTGCACCTCGTCACCGTGGAAGAGTTCGACCACCGGCTCGACGCGCGTCGGCGGTGGCGTGGGCGGCTTTTCAGACATCTCTGCTGCTCCGTGCGGCCTTTGCTGCTCACTATAGCCGACCCCTGCGTTAGGCCAGGTCAGATCCAATTTCGTCCACGAAAACGGCGTCGGCTCCGAGTGCAGCCAGCCGGGCCACATCTGTGTGCCGGCGAAGTCCCCAGGCGAAAAGCTTCAGTCCGCCGGCATGCACAGTCGCGGCAGAGTTGCGACCGATGATCCGTTGGTGCAGGTTGATCGCATCGATGCCCGCTGCCGCCAGGCGTGCCGTTGTGCGGCGCAGCACCGGGTCCGGAAAGCCAAAGAGGGTCGCGTAGACCAGTTTCAGGTCCGGCCAGCGTCGGCGCCAGGCGATCATCGCCGGCAGGCGCCAGTACGTAAGCCAGAGCCGGGGTAGAGCGTTGTAGTGGCTGGCAAGCGCGACCACCGCCTCTGCTGCGGCGGGATCGGACATGTCGAGCGATAGCTCGAACTCGTTGCCAAGCCGTTCCCACACATCCGCGAGGGCGAGGATCTCCGGCGGCAAGGCATGGCGCGAGACGCTGCGGAGCGGCCTGCTTCCGGCGGGGCCCGCGCCATGCACGAGCACCGGCACGCCGTCGGCGGTCAGGCGAACGTCGCTTTCGATGCCCTCAGCGCCAGCGCGCAAAGCAGCCTCAAATGCCGCGAGTGTGTTGCCGGCCACCGGATGCACGGGAGCGCCACGGTGGGCAAAACGAATCGTTGACGCCATTGAACTGACTTCACCTGCCTGTTGAAAGTACCCAATAAGGAGGCTATCTGCTTACCCCTGTGAGTGACGCAGACCGCCGCGACCGGCCCATACGCTGCAATCGACGCTGCTGGCGGACTATCGCAGCGCCTGGGAGCATACATATGGAATACGACGATAACGCCAAGCTTGATACCTCGCAGGTAGAGGACAATCGTGGCGGCGACGGCGGCGGCGGCGGCATGCTGGGAGGCATTCCCGGCGGAGGCCTTACTGTCGGCGGTGGCGGCATCGGCATCATAATAGCGATCCTGGCGCTCATTTTCGGAGTCGGTCAGGGTGGCGGCGGCAGTGCCAGCAACACCGGGCTCAACGGTAGTCTCGGCGGTCTGCAGAACCAGACCACGGCAGGAGAGGCGCCCAGCAATAACCTGGCGCAAAGCTGCCGGACTGGCGCCGATGCGAACGCCCGGCAGGACTGTCGCATCGTGGCCGATATCAACAGCGTTCAGAGCTACTGGACGGGCGAGTTCAGCCAGCGAGGCGCCACCTACTCGATCGCCAGGACGCGGTTTTTCACTAACTCGATGCAGACCGGCTGTGGCCCCGCCACCTCGGCTACCGGGCCGTTCTACTGCCCGGTAGACAAGTATGTGTACATCGATCTTGGCTTCTTCAATGACCTGCAAACGAAATTTCACGCCACAGGCGGCGATTTCGCCCAGGCCTATGTGCTCGCGCACGAGTACGGACACCACGTCCAGGACCTGATGGGCACGCTCGCACAGAAGAACGGCAGCCAGGAAGGCGCACAGAGCGCCTCGGTGCGCATCGAGTTGCAGGCCGACTGCTATGCGGGGGTATGGGCCAGTCACGCGGTGCAAACCGGCTACATCACCAAGCTTACCGACGCTGATATCGCCGATGGCCTGAACGCAGCCGGCGCGGTCGGAGACGACCGCATTCAGAAGGAGTTTCAGGGCAAGGTGAACCCGGAGACGTGGACCCACGGCTCCTCGGCGCAACGGGAGCAGTGGTTCACAACCGGCTACCAGTCCGGCAAAATGACCGCCTGCGACACCTTTAAAGGACCGATTTAGACGGCGTCGGACAGGGCTTCGGCGAAGCGGTCGAGATCGGCATTGACAACTTGATACGTTTTGTATTTGCCACGACCATCCACCGCGCATCGCCCGTTCCCAGCCTTGAATCAGGCCTTCAAGATAGCGACGCTGCGCCTCGCTGTATGGCGAGTGGAACAACAGGCGGCGCAACTCCTGCGGATCCTCGTTCGCTGCCACAGCTTCACTGCAAACGTGCTTGCGATCGGGCGTAGCCTGAGCCGCGATCACGTGATGAAAGAAAAGCGCCCCATGCCTGAAGCATTCCAAAATATCGGTGTCAGGTGACAACGGATATTGACTCGCTCACCCGTCTGTTGTAGAAATGACGTATCGGCCCTATTTCAGGAACATCGCAGGAGTGATAGTACACTGCGATTTTATCCGTATACGTTGTGCACGCGGGATTTCGGACCCGGCCATTTCGGACTCAAAGTGGAGTGGGACGTGGACAGGCGGTTTCTTTCCAGGCAGTGGCTCCTCGGTTCCGGTATCGCCGGCATGCTCACGTTGGGAGCTTTAGCCACGCTGGGTGGACACATGAACCTCGCCCGGGCCGATGCGCCGGCGACGGTCAGCTGTGACGTGGACAACAGCAAAGTGCCGTGGAACGCGGAGGAGATTCAGCTCCTCAAGCTGACGAACGATTACCGCGTAGCTCACGGGCTGGGGACGCTTCAAGCCGACTACGTGCTTACCCAGATTGCCTTGTGGAAAGGCAATGAAGTGTTCGACGTTTTGCGCGCCGGAGGAGCGCCCTCGCATGACGATACGTTCCGCTCCTGGCAGCAGCGGTTTCAGGATTGCGCGTATTTGGTTATCTTCCCGAACGCGTGTAAGGGCGAGAACCTGGATGGCGGCAGGGAATCAGCGGCCGCAACATTCCAGGCATTTAAGGATTCACCGCCGCACAACAGGAACCTGCTAGAGCCGTCGTTTACGACCGTCGGCATTAAGCGCGTGCAACAACCCGACCCGGCCAATGCCAAAAAGACATTCTGGGTTTGGATGATGGACTTCGGCAGCGAACTCGATCAGGATGTCCTCGCGCCGGCCGGGGGTCAGATCAGCGCTGGCCCCAAAGGCTCCGCTACTCCTTGTATCCTCGCTAACTCCGACGGCTCCGGCAGTACGGATGGCTCCGCTGGCACCGGTGACCAGGGCCAGGGCTCCGGCGATGGCACCGGGAGCTAGGCGGTTCCCATCCCAGTTCAAGAATGTAGAAGCCCCGACCAACCCACACTGACGTATAACCGTCAGCGCCGTGTGAACTGACTCCCCTCGTCATCCCAATGACGAGCGCGGCACCTGCCTCGACTCGATCAGCGCCCCTTTTTCTTACCGTGACTCTTTTCTGTTGCATCGTCCTGACCCTGAGCGGCCACTGCGGCAAAGCTGGCGACGATGCCGCTGCCGGAACGCTGGCCGTACGAGTCGCCGCCGTTTCCGATCGAATTCGTGAACGAGCCTGAGAGCGCTGTCCCTCCTGCGTCGGTCGCCCATTCGAAGCTACCGCCGGCGCCGTTGTCCTGCACGTAGGTGGCGTGAACGAGATCGCCGTCGATTACGCCGTTGAAGCGGATGCCGCTGCCGGAGCCGCTAATGTTTGCCCCCGACTGCCGGATCGTAACCGCGAATGAATACGTGCCGCCCGCACCCGGACCGTAGGTAACCGTGTCAACGATCGTCCACTGTCCGGCGAGGTTCGGCACAGCTGCGGTGCGGCTCTGTGGCAGTGCAGCCGGTTGCGTAGCGCGGGCAGGCGGTTGCGTTGGAGGCTGTGTCGGCCGAAGCGGCGGCTGTGTCGCGCGGGGTGGCGGCTGCGTTGCTCGCGGCGCCGGTGGCGGCGCTTCTGTCGCCGATGGCTGCTGCGTTGGCTCAGCCGTGCGAGGTTGCGGCGACGGGGCAGGAGAAATCGTTGCCGGCAACGGTCTGGGAGACGGTGCCACCGTCGCAAGCTCCGGTTGAGGGGTCCCGGTCGCCGGAACGGCCGTTGCGGCAGATGGCTGTGTTGCTGCGGCAGGGGCTACAGTCGCGGCAGCTGGTGGAGCGCTTTTGGGTCCGGTGATCGTGATCGCAGCGGGCAGCGTCTTCGTGCCACCGCCGGGATTGGCCACGGTCAAATCATAGGCGCCGGGCTGCATGCCGCCGGGCACCTCGGCCGTCAACAGGCGCGCGTTCACCCAGGTCAGTCCGACAAGCTGGCTCCGGCCGAGCCGGACCTGCGCGTTCGGCGCGAAGTTGTCACCCTGGATCAGCACAAACGTGTTGCCCGTGGCGTTGGCGTTATGCGGCACCGCACCGTCCACCCGCGGACCGCTGCTCCCCGTCGAGCAGGCAGTGGCAGCCAGGGAAACGACAGCGAGCATCACCAACGCGACAAGGTGTGGACGGGACATATAACCTCCCGGGCTCTGCATTGATCGTAGCGGGCCACAAAGGGGGGGGCGATACTGCCGCCGGTCGTGCCTTCGTATACGATTAAGTAGTTCGCTGGCAATGTCTGAGCCGGAGCAGAGCCAATGGAGTCGAAAACCATGAGCGGCACCACGGCCTCAGACGGAGCGACGGACGCTCCCGAGTTCGTCATCCGGTCGATTCCGGAAGAGGATGCGCTCCAGCGCGCCTTTATCACCGGCTACGCCTTCGCCGAAGAGCGCGGCGAAGGTCTGGTACGGGGCCTTAACCGATCCAGTTCGCTGACATGGACGCGCGGCCTCTACATGGAGGGCGACCTCGTCGCGGCGCTGCTGATCGAGCCGTACGCGATCTGGCTGGAGGGCAGCGAGGCGCAGATGTATGGCATCAGCGACGTCGCCTGTCTGCCCGAGCAACGCCGCCAGGGTCACGTCGGCCGCCTGCTGCGTGCCACCCTTGCCGAAATGCACGAGCGTGGCGTGCCGCTCTCCGGCCTCTACACACCACATGTGCCGCTGTACCGGCGCTTCGGCTGGGAGCCGGCTACCCGCCAGTATGAGATTCGCCTGCCCATTAAACAGACGCGCCTGCACCCCGTCCCGTCGCCGGCCGGGCGCATCGAACGGATCGAGCCGGATGACTGGCGCCGGCTCGACGCTATCTACACCGCCGCTGGCCGCGCCGGCAACAGCGGACTGAAGCGCTGGGAGAGCCGTTGGTTGCAGCATGTGCTGGGCGGAGAGCACCGGCCGCACGACGCGCCCATCTGGCACGATGCCGCCGTCTGGGTGGACGGATCGGGCGCTGACCGGGGCTACGCCGTCTACCGGGAGACCGGCTGGCAGAACAATCTGCGCGGCAACCTTCGCGTGCGCGAGATGATGACGCTCGATGCGGACGCAGAGCACGGACTGACCGCCTACCTGCTCACGCACGATCTGTCACAGGACGCGATCTTCACGGCAATCGCGCCGGACGCGCCCTTGCTGCATAGGGTCGATGACCCCGGTCTGCTCACGGTCACGAGCCGGCATGGACTGCTGCTCCGCCTTGTCGATCTCCCTTCGGCCCTGCTCGCCCGACCCTGCTACGCACCCGAAGGCTCACGTGTGATCGTTGACGTAACCGATATCGCCTGCCCCTGGAATGCCGGACGATGGCAGATCTCCGGCGAAGGTGGCCTGATGCGTGCCGTGCGCAGCACAGGCGAGCCGGACCTATCGCTCGATGTCTCGATGCTGGCGACGCTCTATAACGGCGGCCAGACACCGGAAAGCGCAGCCCTTGCCGGCCGTGTCCAGGTTCATCGGCACGAGGCGTTGGCGACGGCACATAACCTCTTTGCCATGCGGTTTGCCCCGCACTGCGTCGAGTTCTTCTAAGGCGCCGCAACGTACAAAATAGCCAGAGGCGACAGGACATACCGGAGGTTTTCAGATGATGGAGCACACGGTCCAGAAGCCGTCGATCTCGGCCACGGCGGCGCGAAAGCTAATCGATGCAGCCGAGCGCAAAGCAGTGGAGATCGGTGTACCGATGGTCATCGCCATCTGCGACGAGAGCGGCATCCTCAAGGGGTTCAGCCGCATGGACGGCGCCGCGCTGCTCAGCGTGCAGATCGCCCAGGACAAGGCGTATACGGCCGTCGGCTTCGGTCTCGCCACGCATCAGTGGCACGACTTCATCAAGGATGACCCGCCGCTCTACCGCGGCGCAGCGAACGTGGATCGGCTGATCACGTTCGGCGGCGGCTATCCGCTGCGCGCCGGAGATAAAATCATCGGCGGCATCGGCGTCAGCGGCGGCCACTACAGCCAGGACATGCAGGTGGCAGAGGCCGCGCTTGAGGCGGTCGGAGCGAAGCCGTGATCCAGCCGGCGCCATCGGCCGCCGCCCGGCTGCGCGCTCTTCTCGCCGGACCGGCGATCGTGCAGGCTCCCGGCGCCTACGACGCGCTCAGCGCCCGCATCGTCGAGGCAGCGGGCTTCCCCGCCGTCTACATGACCGGCTTCGGCAGCTCGGCGGCCCTGCTCGGCCGACCGGATGTCGGCCTGCTTTCAGCGGCCGAGATGGTAGAGAACGCGCGCCGCATCACCGCCGCAGTGTCCGTGCCGGTGATCGCCGACGCGGACACCGGCTATGGCAACCCCCTCAATGTGATCCGTACGGTCCAGATGTACGAGGCGGCGGGAGTCGCCGGTATTCACATTGAAGACCAGGTGGCGCCGAAAAAGTGCGGCCACATGGAGGGCAAGCAGGTCATCCCGGCAGCGGAGATGGTTGAGAAGATCCGTGCCGCAGTTCATGCGCGGCGCGACCCGGACTTCCTCCTGATCGCCCGCACAGATGCCCGCGCGGTGCTCGGTATGCAGGAGGCGCTTTTTCGTGGGCGGCTGTACGCCGAAGCGGGCGCGGACATGCTCTTTATCGAGGCGCCTGAGAACGAAGCCGAATGCGCCGAGATCGGTCGCGCTTTCGCCGATGTGTCACTGCTGTTCAACTGGGCCGATAGCGGCAAAACGCCGCCGCTGCCGCTGGAAAAGGTGCGAGCGTTCGGCTACCGCCTGGTCATCTACCCGATCAGCACTCTGCTCGCCGCCACGCGGGCGATGCAGCTGGTTGTGGCGGCTATCAGGCAGACTGGTACACCTGCGGGCTACAGCGCGCAGATGCCCACATTTTCAGAGTTCAACGACTTCATCGGTCTGCCGCAGGTGCACGCGCTGGAACAGGAGTTTCGCGCGGCAGAAACGGGTACGTAAGGGCGGCGAAACGCGGCGCAACCGTGCCGTGACCTCCCCGAGACATGAATGATCTCCTGACGAAATCGGCGCGGCATGGAAGCGTAACCGGGTGCAGATAGCCTCTCTGTGAAGACCGCTTTCACAGGAGGCGAGCCGGTGAATAAGTTTGAGCTGATGAAGGCCGGCAAGGACGGTCTGGACGTTCTGCCCGACCTGTTGCGCTACGCCGTGGAGCGCACACCGGTCGACGAGATTCCTGCCGAAGATCTCGACCGCATGAAGTGGTACGGCGTATTCCATCGCAAGCAGACGCCCGGTATGTTCATGCTGCGCCTGCGCACGCCCGGCGGAAGGCTCACGGGAGTTCAGCTCCGGACCGTCGCCGCCATCGCCCGCGAGTTCGGCTCAGGCACGGCCGACATCACCACCCGCCAGAACCTGCAGCTCCGCGGCCTCACTCTGCCAGATATTCCCGAGGTGCTGGAGCGCCTGGCCGCAGCGGGAATCAGCACGCGCCAGTCCGGGATGGACAACGTGCGCAACATTGTCGGCTGTCCCCTGGCCGGCATCGACGCAGCCGAGCTGTACGACACGACGCCGTTGATCGCCGACCTGCAGGCTGCCCTGCTCGCTGCGGAAAAGGCGTTCAGCAACCTGCCGCGCAAGTTCAACGTTTCGATCACCGGCTGCCGCGAGGACTGCGGCCAGGCGCAGACGCAGGACCTCGCCTTCCTGCCTGCCAGCCGTGAGATCGCCGGCCGCCCGGTCATGGGGTTCAACGTGCTTGTCGGCGGTGCCCTGGGCGGCACCAGTCCCCGGCTTGCCACCCCGCTCGATGTGTTCGTGCGCCCGGACGACGTCGTACCGTTCTTCACCGCGCTGCTCAGCGTGTATCGCGATCACGGGCCGCGAGAACAGCGGACGAAGGCTCGGCTCAAGTTTCTGCTGGACGAGTGGGGCGAAGAGCGCCTCCGATCCGCAGTTGAGGACGCCGGTGGCGCCTGTCTGATGCAGGCTGGCACGCCGGCTACCACACGCCTCGCAGGCGATCATCTCGGAGTCCATTACCAGCGGACCATCGGGCTGCGGTACGTCGGTCTGCATGTGCCGGTTGGCCGCATTTCGGCCGATCAGCTTGATTGTCTGGCGGGATTAGCCGACGAGTACGGATCGGACGAGGTTCGGCTGACGATCGACCAGAACGTCGTTCTGCCGAACATCACCAACGGACGCCTTACCCGGTTGCTCGCTGAACCGCTGCTGCGTGAGCTGCAACCCGACCCTTCCGGGATCTGGCGGAACCTCGTCTGCTGCACTGGCAACGATTACTGTCACTTCTCGCTGATCGATACCAAGGGTCGTGCCGTCGAGCTTGCCCGCGCCCTCGAACAGCGTGGCGTGCAGGCACCGTATGGAACCCGCATCAACGTCTCGGGCTGCGTACACGCATGTGGCAAGCACCATGTCGGCACGCTCGGACTGGTAGGCACCACAGTACGCGTCGGTGATCGGATCGAGGAGGCAGTCGACATCTTCGTGGATGGCCGGCTGGGCGAAGATAGCAGGCTGGCGGAACGAACCCGGACCAACGTGTTGATGGCCGACCTCGCGGACGTGGCGGAACTGCTGTTGCTGGAGCAGCAATCACAGCTTCTGCCTGAGTTTGAGAAGGCAGGACTCGACCGCATTGAATTGGAGACAGAAGAGGAGAACGTGGCATGACCGAGGACAGCGTGATCGAGGCCGCAGCGGTGGCCAAGACGAAAGTTGCCTTTCTGCGGAAAAATCCGCTTGGCTACCTGATACTCTCGATGCTCGCCGGGGTCTATGTCGGTTTCGGTATCGTACTGATCTTCGCCATCGGGGCACCGCTAATCGCAGCTAACTCCCCCGCAGCAAAGCTGGCGATGGGCGCTTCATTCGGCATCGCACTTTCGCTTGTGATCGTTGCCGGCTCTGAGTTATTCACCGGCAACAACATGTTCATGGCGATCGGTCTGTTGCGGCGCACCGTATCGCCGTCCGGACTTGCCCTGGTCTGGCTGCTGAGCTTCGCCGGCAACCTGCTCGGCGCCCTGGGCCTGGCCTGGCTCGTCGCCCGCAGCGGTGTGCTCGGCGGGTCGCCACACCTGGTGGTGATCGAAAAGACCGTGACGGCCAAGATGCAGCTTCCGTTCGACACCCTGTTCTACCGCGGTCTGCTCTGCAACTGGCTGGTCTGCCTGGCGGTCTGGACAGCGATGCGCTCGAAGAGCGAGGCGGGCAAGCTGGTGATGATCTTCTGGTGCCTGTTCGCGGTCATCGCTGCCGGCTTCGAGCACAGCGTGGCGAACATGACCCTGCTGGCGATCGGCCTCTTGCAACCGCATGGGGCAGGGGTCAGCGTCGCCGGCTTCGTTCACAACATGGTGCCGGTCACGCTGGGCAACATTGCCGGCGGCACACTCTTCGTCGGTGGTGCATACTGGCTGACAAACGCCGGTCTGCGGTTGCCCAATCTCGGCGGAGTGCCAAAGGGGCTGGCTCAGATCGAGACGGCGAGTGGCGATTGAGGGAACCGATGGGAGCGTTGGCGGGCCGCCGGGTCGCCGTGCTTGAGGGACGGATGCGTGTCGAGCTGGCGAACCTCGTGCGCCGCCACGGCGGCGAGCCCTGCTCGGTGCCGGCGGTGCACGAAGCGCCGCTCGATTGCAGTGAGGAGGTCAGCCGCCTGCTCGACCGTCTTGAGCGTTCGCAGATCGACCTGGCGATTTTCCTGACCGGCGCCGGTGTGCGGGCGCTCATTGCCGAATCAGAGCGCCTGGCACGGCTGCCGGCGCTCATTGGCGGACTGACGCGCATAACGGTTGCCTGCCGCGGACCGAAGCCCGCAGCAGCACTGGCGCAGATCAAGGTGCCGGTGGCTGTCCGTGCTGCGGAGCCTTTCACCAGCACTGAACTGCTCGCAGTGCCCGGGATGGACCAGCTCGATCGTAAGGCGGTACTCCTGGTTCACTACGGCGAACGTGAAGGGAGGCTGGCTGAGGCGCTTCGCGATCGCGGGGCGCAACTGGACGAACTATGTCTGTACGAGTGGCGGCTGCCCGAAGATCTGACGCCGCTGCGAACGCTCGTTGGAGAGATCACCGCCGGCCGTATGGACGCGGTTGTCTTCACCAGCCAGGTGCAGGCGCGGCACCTGTTCGCAGTCGCTGGCCAGATGGGCCTGATCGAGAAGCTGCGAGATGCGTTGAACCACTCCACGGTGGTCGCCTCGCTGGCCCCCACCTGCGCCGGCGCCCTGCTTGCCCTCGGTGTGAATCCTCACGTGGTACCAGAGCACAGCAAGTCGGGCCACCTGATCGTTGCCCTCGCACGGCACTTCGACCCCGCTGCAGCGGAAAATGAGCTGAATATCGCTGGAGCTTGATGAGCGGCGGCGCAGGCGACGCCGCTCTGCTGCGTCCTTTCGCGATCATGTTTCGTACATCGACTTCAGCCGACGGCTCACCGCGGGTCGTGAAAGGAAATCGGTGCTGTCCACCCACTGGTTGATCGAGCCGATCTCGATGGTGAGAGCCTGCACAGCCGGGTCTGTGATCGTCGCTCGGACTGCGGCACTGAAGCGCGAGGAGTTCAGCACCTGGTAGGGGCGGTCGTAGAAGGCGGATACGGACGCAGACAATGGCGGGGTGATCCCGAGGGCGTTGTGCATCCGCGCCACGGCTTCGTATGCCAGCGTCAGGCAGCGTTCGCGTTCCCGCCACTCGGAGGCGGCCAGCACTCCGGCGAAAAGGGGCGAGAGTTTTGCCGCGCAGGCAAGATGAGTGAATGCCGTCCCCAGCCACTTGCTATAGGGCACGTAGCTGCGCCCCATCATGAAGCAGAGACGAAGCAGGTCACGCACGATGCGGGCACCGATCAGGCGCGAGCCGAGCTCATCACCTGCATCGCCGCAGCGGCCGACGAACGCTTCTTCCTGCGAAATCCGTGTCCATTGGCAGGCGAGCAGATAGAGCCAGACATCGTGCGGGTAGTAGGTCAAACGCTGCCGCATCACGGCAAGGTCGCCAAGAGCGCTGTGAAACACCCTGCCGGCAGTCAGGCCGAGCAGCTTCTGCTCGGGGAAAGTGAGCCACTCGGCGACCGATGGCTCACCGTTCACCGCGAAGCCAAGCTCGCTCTCGATGTACGCATCCACGGTGTACACATAGACGAGATGCCTCACCGGGCCGGAGTCTATCTCCTGCAAAAGCTGCACACCGATCGCGTCGGGCGGGCCGAAGTTGGTGGAGATGCCGCGATGGCGGTACGGGAGACGCCGGCTCAGCGCGGCGCTAATCGCGCCAGCATAGCGTTCATAGTCCTCGGCGCGGACGAATAGCTGCGTCTTCGGACCCCAGTGGTGGTCCATCGAAACGGGCGTGTCGAAGCCCAGAACCTCCGACCCCGGCCCGATCAGAGCGCCATCGTAAACAAGCTCGGGGAACTCCTCATCGAACACGGGCTTTACCGCTTCGAGAAAAAATGACTCACACAGATTCAGGCCGTGGATGAACTCCGACACCGACCCTCCTGTGGACTTATGGGCGGTTTCACGGGCAGTGTTGGTCACGCTTCGATATAGCTCGTTTTGCGATCGTAGCATGGCATCGGCCCGGACAAACTCTCGGGCCATCGCCCCACCAGTACGGCAACAGTTGACGATCTGAGACCTAAATCTCTACAATATGAATCAACTTACTCAAGTTTAACCGGGGCATACATGGTCATCGCAGAAGCGCCTTCCCTCGTCGATCGAGCCGCATCACTCGCCCGCGAATTCGCCACAAGGGCCGCAGAGCACGACCGTGACGCCTCCTTCCCGTTCGAGAACTTCGCTGCCCTGCGCGCTGCGGGTCTGCTGTCGCTGACCGTGCCGGCGGAGTTCGGCGGCGCAGAGGCCGGCCTGGCAGAGGTCTGCCGCGTCGTGCAGGAAGTGGCGAAAGGCGATGCCTCGACTGCGCTCGTGCTTGCGATGCAGTACATCTACATCTCCGGACTGGCCAGAGGCCGGCGCAGTCCCGTGCGCGAGCGCGTCCTGCGCGAGGTGGTCGAGCAGGGCGCGATGGTCAACACGATGCGGGTTGAGCCGGAGCTCGGTACGCCGTCGCGCGGAGGCCTGCCGGCCACAACGGCCACCGAGACTACGAACGGCTGGCGCATCTCCGGGCACAAGATCTATGCCACCGGTAGCCCGATGCTTTCCTACTTCTTCGTCTGGGCACGCACCACCGGCGACAACCCGCGCGTGGGCAGCTTTCTCGTCCCGCGGAATGCGCGTGGCGTCGAGGTCATCGAGACGTGGGACCAGATGGGCATGCGCGCCACCGGCAGCCACGATCTGCTGCTGCACGAAGTCGAGATCCCATCCGACTATGCGCTCGACCTGCGCCTGCCGGCGCAGTGGCAGCCGCCCGACCCCGCAACAGGCGTCTGGAACGGCGTTGTCCTCTCGGCGCTCTATCACGGCGTCGCCTGCGCCGCCCGCGACTGGTTGCTGGCCTACCTGCACGAACGTGTGCCCGCCAACCTGGGCGCATCGCTGGCAACGCTGCCTCGGTTCCAGACGGCGACCGGCGAAATCCAGGCGCTGCTGTACACGAACGAGCGGCTAATCTACGGCCTCGCCGCTGAGATAGATCGGGAAGGCCCCGCCGGAGCATCGCCGCGTGCGTCGCTGGTCAAATACGTTTCTACCAACAACGCCGTGCTGGCGGTCGATATCGCCCTCGGGCTGGTCGGCAACCCTGGCCTTTCACGAGCGCACCCGCTTGAGCGGCATCACCGTGACGTGCTCTGCAGCCGCATTCATACCCCGCAGGATGACATGGTCCTGCTCGCTGCCGGCAAGTCGGCGCTTGGAATTGTGCCATAAACGCGATCAATGGCCCAGAATTAGCACTACACAAGCGCTTTTGTCTCAATAGCGGTCGCAGGTTAAGCAACGGAGTAATGCCATGCCGGTAGAGTTTGTAGGAATGATCGGAACGCAGCCCGCCTCGGAGTTGAGCGGTCCGTCGGTCTCAATCATCGCGGGTCACGTCGATCCAGAGTTCGTGGCAGAGTTCACGCGGGCGCACGAAGAAGGCGGCTTCGACAAGGTGCTGGTCGGCTACGGCTCGACCGGCCCGGACGGATTTAGCGTCAGTGCCTATGCTGCCGGCGTTACCGATCGGATCGGCTTCCTGATCGCGCATCGGCCAGGCTTCGTCGCACCGACGCTTGCCGCTCGAAAGGCGGCCACGCTCGACCAGTTCACCGGCGGCCGGATTGCGATGCACTTCATCAGCGGCGGCAGCGACGCCGAACAGCAGAAGGACGGCGATTGGCTCGACCATGACGGCCGCTACCGGCGCACGGACGAATACCTCGACGTGATGCGCCAGATCTGGACCAGCGAGCGGCCGATCGACTTCGAAGGCGAGTTCTACCGAATCAAGGGCGGCTACTCCGACGTGAAACCGGCGCAGCTGCCGCACATTCCCGTCTACTTCGGCGGCATGTCCGACGCTGCCCTGCCGGTGGGCGCCCGTCACGCCGACGTGTATATGTTCTGGGGCGAGCCGCTCGCCTCGATCAAGCAGCAGATCGCCCAGGTACGGGCAGCGGCGGCCGAGTTTGGACGTCAGCCTCGCTTCAGCGTCTCGCTGCGGCCGATTCTTGGCGCAACTGAAGCGAAAGCATGGGAGCGGGCGCACAGCATTCTCGATCGCATTCGCGAGGTGCGCGGTTCTTCGGCGCTCGGCGGCGGCTCGGTGCGGCCGCAGGCGGTCGGCTCTCAGCGGCTGTTGCAGTTCGCCGCCGAAGGCGAGATCCTGGACAAGCGGCTCTGGACTCCGATCGCTGCGGCGACGGGCGCGGGAGGCAACACGACCGCCCTTGTCGGCACACCCGAACAGGTCGCCGAATCACTGCTCGACTACTACGACCTCGGCGTCACGACGATCCTGATCCGCGGCTTCGACCCGCTTGCCGACGCGATCGAATACGGCCGAGACCTGCTGCCGCTCGTGCACGCCGAAGTCGCCCGGCGCGAGCGTGCCGCTGTAGCCGTGTGATGGCGGCCCGAGGTTCGGTTTCCGCGCCAGGCCCGCAGACGCAGATCAGGCGCGGCAGAGATCGCCTACTCTTGCTTCGATCGTCGCCGGCATACCAGGAGGCGAAAAGGGCGCTCGAAAAGTGAACGCCCGCGGGGTGGGGCCATGCGTTTGCAGATGTTGCAGGCGCTCCTCGGCTTCGGCCACGCTCGGGCGGTGCCCCGCAGGCACCCACCAGAGCGCCATGTACATTTCGCGCATCTGCTCGAACCAGCGGCGTCGCTGCCGCATGACGCCGGTGTGGCCGCTGCGATACACATAGTCCCCCAGCGCCTCGAAGGACTCCCAGGTTGACATGTTGACGATCAGCTGATCATCGTCGAAAGCGCGGATGGAGGTGGCGTCACCATCATCTGTCTGTAACCGCCAGACGAAGCCTTCGCTGGCGTCGGCGATCGCGTTTATGGGGGCGAGCGCCGCCACAAAATCCTCCAGCAGCGGCGAATCGAGCGGCTCTTTCAGCCGGGCAATGTTGACCTGGGCGAGGTGAAAGCCATCGTTCTGCATGGCCGCACTGTAGCCACTGCGGCACCTGTCTACAAGCCGGCGCGTTGCTTCTGCACCGACGTCTGCTCGCGGCGATTGCTGACGATAGTGGGACGGATGAGGGGACGCCGATCGATAGGGATTACAGGCAGCCACGTCTGAAGTTGCTATACTTCGGACGCGACGCAGCCCGTCAATGTGCGTCGCGAGGAGTGTCCTCATGATGGCGCTGTTGTTGATTCTGCTGTTGCTGATCCTGGTGTTCGGCGGCCTGGCGATCTTCGTCGCCAAGCTCTTCTTCGTCGCGCTGGTCGTTGTGCTTGTGCTCGGGTTGATCGGCGGCGGCAGCTTCATGCGGCGTCGTTAGTCCGCAGCGCCTCTACGCCTCGATCTCAGAGCCGGGCTCAAG
>JBBRGK010000013.1:0-18144 GCA_038240805.1 Dehalococcoidia bacterium
AACCGGCTGAGCCGAAGTCTACGTCCATACGAAGCGCCCCGCTGGCGTTTTGCACGCCGGCGATCTTCCTGAAGGCTTCGTCCGCCTGCATGGGGCCGGTGAAATCGTTGTTGGACTGTGCGGCCCCGCGCAGATCTACCGCCGCTGCGTAGAGCGCACGTTCGCGATAGCTGCGGTTGGTGGTGTCGCTGTAGCTGGCCGAGAAACCGCCGACCGCGATCCCCATCATCAGCAGCAGACCGAGACGGGTGTACTGAGCCGGGTTACGGGTCATCTGCCATAGTCCGAGCACGATCGTGACACCCGCGCCTGCGGCGAACAGACGGCCGGCCGCTCGCAGAAGGATCGGATACACCCGCAGCACAAGCACTGCGAGAGCCAGCGTTGTCAGCGCTGGCGTCAGCAACAGCAACGGATCGGTGGAGAGCCCGACGGTTGTGCCGGGTTTGAATACCGTGCCGCGCGAGTTCGTCTCCCAGAGCAAAACGCCGCAAATGCCGAGCAATCCGAGGTCCAGGTAGTAGCGTTGCACGAGCGACGACTGCGGCCTTCCAAGCTGGCGCTTGAGGGTAATGCCGCTGAAATGGGTGGCAAAGAAAGCGGGCACAAGGATCGCAACCACCGACAAAACGGCGCCAAGCGCGCCGAGCACAAAAGCCGAAGCATCGACACTCGCGGGAATCAGATGGCCGTTCGTGACCGCATGAAACGTCGGCGTCAGACCGAGCAGGCGTGTGAAAGCGAGACCGAGAAACGGCGCGATGAGCGCGGCGGGCACCGCGACGATTAGCCCCTCGATCAGGTAGACGGTAAGGATTTGCCAGCCGCTGGCTCCCCGGCTTCGCAGCAGGGCGATCTCAGGCTGCTGACGCTCCACCGCCATCGCCGCGACGATTGCGACGTAAAACAGTGCGATGCCGGTGATCTGCAGCAACAGAATTATCAGCGGCGCCTGATCGTACGAAAGCTGCCGGCTAAAGTCTGCCAGCGCATTTGGCAGCGTGCTGAAGCCCAGCAATCCCGCGTCTTCCATCTCTTTGCGGAAGGCTTCAAGGTCGTTGGCGGCACGTTTGTAATTGTCGCGCGTAAGTTTGCCTGGGTCGGCATAGGCATACCAGTATTGGCGCGGCCAGCTCGTGGGGAACAGGTCCGCAAATGAACCTGTCAACGTGGCTGCGGGCATGAACACGGGTACGCCTGCGCCGTTGGTTGCCGTCGTGGGCGTGAGGGAGAAGTAGGCAGCAATGCCATCCGCCCAGAAGGGGTCATCTTTGCCGAGGGGCTCCACAAAGCCGCTAACTACGGCTGCAACCGATCGGCTGACCGTCGTATGCGGTGTGCATGGCGGATCAGGCGGCTGATCAGGGCCAATGATGTGGCGTTCGCAGTCGTCGAATACGTCGCCGAGGAGGATGTGGTCCCCCACCGAGAGCCCGCTGGCTGTTCCGGCAGCGGCGGACACCGCGATCTGGAACTCGCTCGCGCCGCCGTTAGCGCCAGAGGGCTGCGGAAGCGCGCCGGAAACCACCCGCACATGGCTCTCGTAGCCGTCCATCGACTGCACGAGCACGACCGGCCTGCCGAGGCTCGTTGGGACAGGCTCGCCGGGCCTCGCGACGGCAAGTGCGGGCATGCGGATGAAGCGGCTGTACCTCGACGAGAACCAGCCCAGCCGCTCCTGCATCCGCCGCAGTATAGCGTCGGTGAGCGGCAACGCCTCCGGCGACTTCAGCGGCAGTCCTTCCTCCAGGGTGAGGACGCGGGTTGTCGGCGGCACAGGAAAGCGGCTCTGGACGGAGAAAACGAGGCCGAGGTCGGCCATTGCGCGGGCATAGATAGGGGCGCTGGCCAGCAGTGATGCTGCGACGACGACTCCGAGCAGGAGGGCCAGTACCATCCGCACGTTCGCGGTCATGCGCCGGCCGACGATTACCAGCGCCGTGCGAAACGTCCCCACGCTGCCCCTCCCTGCCTCCGCCGCTCTTCAGCCGCAAGCATTCCGCTTTCGGCCAGCGGCGTCAACCATTGGAGGAACGCAGCTACCCGGGCCGCGAAATCAGGAAATGGCACCGGCTGCGGTCAGTCGGGACGGAGCAGCCAGCGCTCGAAGAAGCTGCCGATCGCCGTGTAGGCAGCGATGCGGTTGTTCAGCTTCACGAAGCCGTGACCCTCGTCTTCGAAACGGAGGTAATCGCACGGTACTTCGCGGCTGCGCACCGCCTCCACAATCTGCTCCGCTTCGCCGATCGGCACGCGGGGATCGTTCGCTCCGTGAAGTACCATCAGGGGAGCCCGAATTCTGTCCGCGCTGCGCAGAGGGGAGATCTGTTCCAGCAGGTCGCGGTGGTGTTCAAGGCTGCCGTACTCGGCCTCTCGCAGCTTGCGCCGCCAGGGTCCCGTGTTCTCCATGAACGAGACCCAGTTCGCGATCCCAACGATGTCCACTCCGGCTGCCCAGAGATCCGGATACGTCGTTAGCGCTGCCAGGGTCATAAAGCCGCCGTAGCTGCCGCCCATGACGGCGATGCGACCCGCATCGGCCCGGCCCGAACTGACGAGCCAGTCAACGGCGGACTTGAGGTCTGCGACCGAGTCCATGCGAAGGTCAAGATCGTCAAGTGAACGATATCGGTTCCCGTAGCCAGTGCTGCCGCGCACATTCGGCGCCAGGACGCCGAATCCCTGGTTAACCAGGTAGGCGATGATCGGGTTGAAGGACGGCCGTGCCTGGCCCTCTGGCCCGCCATGAACGTGGACGATCGTCGGAAGCGGCCCCGATGCGCCAGCCGGCGCGAACCAGAGGCCGGGAATCACCAGGCCATCGTGCGCCGGCCATCGCACGAGTTCTGGCTCGATGAAGGCGAAGTCCGGCAGCGCCGCGCGGCTGCTGAACGTCACCTGCTTGATACCATCCGGCCCGTGGTGCGCCGTATCCCAGGTGTAGATGTCGGCATTCTGAACACCCGATGCGTAAACAAATGCCAGTGTGTGGCCGTCGGGCGCCCAACGCGGATCCGAGATTACTCCACGTTCCGCGCGAGGCAGATCAACCTTCTTCTGAGTGCCGGTATCGAGCACAGTCAGTCGCGTGTAGCCCTCGTCGTTGACGCAGCAGGCGAGCCGTGTGCCATCGCGAGAGAGGCTGATGGACTCGACCTCCGCATCCGGCGCGTTGATGACCGTGAAATCGCCGTTCGCGACGTCAAACCTGACGACCGCCGGGAAATCACTGCCACGGTCGCTGACACAGTAGAAGCCGGCGCCGTCCGGCTCCCACTGCACTGAGAAGTAATGCGCGGGGATGTCGTCCGGGGTCAACTGACGGACCCTTAGGGATTCGAGGTCAACGAGCAGCAGATCGTTGGTGAAATTGGTGATCACCCGCGAGACGATCAGCGCCTCTCCGTTCGGATGCCAGGCTGCCACGCGCAGGGTAGCGTCTTCTTCCAGAACGCGACGAACTGCGCCGTTGCTCATCTCGCGAACGTAAATGTCGCTGAATGCCGGGTCACGTTCGTTCGACGACCAGGCTATCCGGCGCCCGTCGCGGGACCAGCCTCCGAAGCCGTGGATCACACGCGGCGAGGCTGTGAGCGGCTCGTCGATGGCGCCGCCATTTGAGAGCAAATGCAGTTGCATCCGCTCGTTCCCGCCCTCGTCAATGCTGTAGATCAGTTCATTGGCGACTGGTGAATAGTCGATCGAGCCGACTCGCTCGGATTCGAAAGTCACCTGGTCGGGCCAGCCGCTACTAATGGGAACGCTCCAGACCTGCGGTACGCCGCTGATGCCCGAGAGGAAGGCGATTCGATCGCCGTTCGGCGAAAAGGTCGGACCTGACGCCGTTCGCACGTTGAGGAAACGCTGGACGCCGAATTGAGCGCGGACAGACATGGAACGCCTCCACAGGTTTACACGGAATGCCGATGAGGTAGACGCCGTGTAGGTTGATCGCTGGTCTGACCATCAGACCAGATTCTACTGCTAGAACCAGTAGCGTTCCACTATGTGACTGATATGGCGAGCGAGCATCACCATGATTCGCTCGTCGTCGTCGTCAAAGACAAGGTCGTCCGAGCGGTCGGTGACATACATGCTGCCGTGCACCACGCCGTTAGCCCAGACTGGCACGCCGAGCATGCGTTGCATCACGGGATGTCTCGGCGGAAAGCCAAACGAGGTTGGGTGGTTGTACAGATCATCGATCCGCACGGGCTTACCATCGGTGCGAAGGCTGCCCAGCGGACCGTGGCCGGTTGGGGGAACCTTCAGCCCCTTCTGCTCGGCTTTGGTCAGGCCGCTTACATAGAAGCCCTCCGTGCGATCGTGTTCGTCGGTGATCGAGAGGGCGGAGTAACGGCCGCGCGTCAACTCTTTGGCGAGGTCACAGACCGCCTGCAGGACATCGTCCGGTTTCGTCGGTGTTGGAAAGCGCGCCTGGATCCGTGCGAGCCGCAAGAGCGCCTCGATCTCTCCATCCACGCGCCTGGATGATGCAGGTGGCGTCGATCCGATCGTGACGGGGGCGGCCGCAACATGTTGACTAGTCATATGCTCAGGGTACCGCTCAATGCTGAGAAATGCCATGCCAGGCGCCGCGGAAGCGGGCACGGAAATGGGGCGGGCAACCTGCCCGCCCCTCTTCTAGCCGTCGTTTGTCCGGCCCGATCGCGGCCTACCGGCTGGAGGCATGTGCAACGGCCATCTCGTGGACCGGCTTCAGCACACTGTCCACGGCGCCGTAGTCGATGGCCTGTGCGGCGGTCATCCAGAAGTCGCGGTTGCTGTCCGCCGTCACCCGCTCAACTGGTTGGCCGGTGTGATGGGCGAGGATTTCATTCAGATTGCGGACCGTGCGGAGGAGGTGCTGCGCCTGGATTTCAATGTCAGGCGTGGCGCCACCGAAGCCGGCGCTTCCCTGGTGGATCATGACCTCGGCGTTCGGCAGGATGAAGCGTTTGCCTTTGGTGCCCGCGACAAGCAGGACGGCACCCATGCTGGCAGCCTGCCCGACGCAGACGGTTGAGACGTCGCACTTGATGTGCTGCATCGTGTCGTAGATGCCCAACCCTGCGCTAACAACGCCGCCAGGGCTATTGATATACATCTGGATATCGCGGTCGGGATCAGCGCTGGAAAGGTACAGCAACTGCGCGATGATCAGGTTGGCAACCGAATCATCGATCGGCGTACCGAGGTACACAATGCGATCGCGCAGCAGGCGCGAGTAGACATCCATCGAACGCTCGACTCGTCCATCGGACTCGATTACGGCTGGATTAGGAATGTAGGCCATGTGCTTGCTCCTCATGCCCCCGGGCACGGTTGACTCCATCACCAGTATATAGCGTAGCCATGCGTTTTCCGTTCAATCAACAGAAGAGCTGACGACGTTACGAGCCAAGACGAGGCTGCGAATTATCCCGCAGGAAACCTCGGATGAACGTTGTAGATCAGCGAGGCGATCTGGCAAACACGAGCGTGCCGCGTTCCCAGAGACCGCAGGTGGTCGGAATGTCATCCATAAACGGCCCGACGCAGTCGAAGCCGTCGCGGATGGTGTGCGTGCAGAGCGTTACGACGGGCCCATCTATGCGGCTCGAATCTATTGTTCGACGCAGGTGCTGGCACTGAATAGCCAGATGCAACCGGGCCTCTTCGTCCTCTTCGGTTTGCTGTTCAACCATATTCATTCGTAAATGTTCCGACCCGGGCAGCTGGCTACCTTCGGTCGTGACTACTCCTTTTGAACGGCCCGGCACCGCTGTCTGCCGTTGTCTAATGACCCTCTAAAGAATCATCGATAAGCTTAATAAAGTGATGGGTGCAGTTCCGCCTCCGACCGGAACGCCCTGTTACTGGAAATGTCTTCCCGTCCAAATATGACATGAAGACCCATATGAAAAGAGGTGCTTATGAGGCGAGCAGTGCTCAGCCTTGCGATAGTAGCCGCCATCAGTGCTGGCTGCGCTTCCAAGACGCAGAATACCACGCAAATCAGCCAGCCGACGCCCGCAGCGGCGTCAATCGCGCTCACGACGGCGCCTACGGCTATCGTTTCAGCAGTTTCGCCGCCGGCACCGACGCCCGGTGGGTCACTTGCATTTCCCGCCTCCGGCCTCGGTGCAACTGCAACTCCGACGGCTGCTGGTTCGCCGGCAGTGCCCAACGCAGGCTCCGCTGGGCCAGCGGCCGGTGCCTCTACCGCAACGCCCGCCTCACAGCCGGCCAACAACTCGGGGCCTGCGTCTACCCCCGTTGCTGCGCCGTCTTCTGGCGGGCAGAGTCCTGCCCCGGCGGCTTCAGCGGCTGGTAAACCTGCAGTGACCGCTGCGCCGGACGGAGGCTCAGCCCCTGCAGGCGGCCAGGACAGCGCTGTCGCATCGACTCCACGACCTGTGCCGCTCGACCCGGCCGCAGTGATCGAGCTCGTCAAACTCGACGCATCCGACCTTCCGGCCGGACTGGGCATCGGTGGACTTGCGGGTTATCAGACCATTCAGGCAGCCGTCAACGGGTACGATAACCCGCCAGCAGTCATGGAACTGATGGCGAGGACGGGCCGTGGCGGTGGCTACATCGAGCAGATCACGACCGCTGAAAGTTCTAACGGCGCAGGCATGTCGATCGAAGTCTGGCTGGATGCGGCCGGAGCTAAAACGTACTTCGACAGCTACCCGCGCCCGGAAGCGGGATTCCAGTACGAGCAGATCGATGTTCCCGGACTCGGTGACCAGGTATTTGCCTATCGCTATCATTCGAATGGACGGACCGGGTACGCGATCTCCTGGCGTCGTGGGAGAATCGTGATGGGCGTTGGCGAGTCGCTGGACCCGGCGAACGACTCGATCGACCATGTCATGACTATCGTGAACCTGCTTGATAAAAAGGCACAGACGGTTCCCCAGTAGCGGGTGAGCGACACTCAAAGTGCGTGTGAACTTCGCAGTGTGCCACCGGCTTTCCCGGCGGTGCACTGCGGCTGAACCAGTTGGTCTGACCCGATATGCTACCTGAAGGCGCTCTCGCGGCGCGTGGAGTTTAGACTTATGCGATCAATTGCGTCATTGGCGCTCATCGCGGGCGTTGTCGCGCTTTCGGCCTGTGGTGGATCGTCAGCAACGAAAAGCGCGGCCACCGCGCGCCCAACGGTTCCACCGGCTCAAACCGTTGTGATCCCCGCGACGACGCCCGGTGCCGGGGCAGCGTTGGGCACACCGCAACCAGCACCGGCTGACGTCACTGTCATCGTTGATCAGGTGAAACTGAACCTGACCGAACTGCCGCGCGAATACAGCTACGGACCATTCTCGACCTACCAGTCAAACGAAGCCGCTGTCGAAGGATTCGACGATCCGGTGGGGGTTCTGGACCGAATGCGGAAAACCGGACGAGTGGGCGGCTTCGTACAATCGCTCACGACTTCCGACGGTCCTGGGGGCGCCTTCACGATCGATGTCTGGAAGGACGCTGCGGGCGCGACGGCATACTTTGATCAGTACCCGAAGCCACCGAAATCCCTGACATTTCAGGAAGTTACGCTCCCTCAGCCGTTGGGCGACCAATCTTTTGCCTACCAGTATCAGACCAACGGTCGCATGGGGTACGTCCTGACGTGGCGCCGTGGCCGCCTGATCCTCGGCATCGGGTTGCAGTACTTCCCCGGCAAGGAATCTCTGGATAAAATCACGGCGCTCGCAACCCTGCTCGATCAGAAAGCGCAGGCGGCTAAACAGTAGCCGGCATCCATTCGCCAGAAGGCGCTATCCGCCACACAGTAACCCGCAGGCTACCGCAGGCGGCGATGATGACCACGGCGATAGGAGCGGCATCTGGTGCGGATTACGGTTGTCGGCTCCGGCGGTGTGGGGGGTTACTTCGGCGGCCTGCTTGCGGCGGCGGGGCACGATGTAACCTTCGTCGCGCGCGGCGAACACGGCCGCGCTCTGCGTGAAAACGGTTTGTGCGTGCGCAGCGTGCATGGCGACTTCAGCCTGCCGGTACACAGCGTGGAAACGGCGTCACAATCCGGTCCTGCAGACCTGGTTCTCCTCTGCGTGAAGTCATATGACACACGCGCGGCGGCGGCTGCGATCGCGCCGGTGATACGGCCTGGCTCGATGGTCATGTCATTGCAGAATGGGATCGAGAACGCGGAAATTCTCGCCGAAACGCTCGGGGCGGAACGGGTGCTCACCGGACTAGTGTGGGTGGAGTCAGCGATCGTGTCCCCTGGCACGATCAGCCAGACCAGTACGGTCCGCCGAATAGCGCTCGGGCCGCACGACGGGTTGAGCATGGACCGTGCCTTGTTGATACGCGACCTGCTCGCCTCGGCCGGAGCGGAAGTGGAAGCGCATCAGAACATCCTGCCGGTAGTGTGGGACAAACTGCTGTTCATCTCATCGGTCAGCGGTGTGACCTGTATCACGCGCTCCACTATCGGACCCATCCTCAACACGCCGGCGGCTCGCGACCTGCTGGAAGCGGCTATGGAAGAGGCGCGTTTGATTGCCAATCTGAACGGAGTGCCGCTCGGTACGGAGAGCGTCACCGCTGCGCTCGACCTCTGCGTGAGTCTCGGACCGTCGTTCAAAAGCTCGATGTTGCGTGATCTGGAGCGCGGACGGCGGCTCGAGGTAGAGGCGCTTAGCGGCGCGGTGGTCCGCGCCGCCGACAGCGCCGGCGTTGATGCGCCGATCCATCGCTTTATTTGCGGGACGCTATCGATCGCCGCTGCCGGCATCGGCTGACAGAGAAATTCAGAAATCCGAAGCGGGTCCGTCAGGTAAGCCGTCGCACGCGCTCACCGCAGGCCGCGCCTCAGCTTAGACCGGCGTGTCTATGCTCAACCATCACGCAGCGGTCTTCCACAAACGTGAGCCCTGCTTCTTCTGCTACGCGGCGGGCCTCAGGCGAAAGGATACCGGACTGCAGCCACACAACCTTCGCCCCGGCCGCGACAGCGTCGCGAGCAACATCGCCGCAGAACTCAGGCCGGCGGAAGACATTGACAAAATCCACCTGCTCAGGCACGGATTCGAGGTCGGGGTAGCACTTCTCCCCAAATACTTCTTGCTCGTCGGGGTTTACGGGAATGATCCTGTACCCGTGCTGGCGCATATACGCAGACACGTAATGGGCAGGCCGAGAGGCATCAGAGCGGGCACCAACAACCGCGATCGTGCGATATTGGCGGAGAATTGCAGCTTCGATACTCATCTGCTTACCTTCGTATGAGCGAGATCGGCGTCGTCTCGTCCCTGGTACCGGAAGCATATCGAGATGCGCCACGACCCGCCTATATCCCTATTAGATGCTGCACCCCGGCACTCAACTTCCGCGGAAGTTTGGCTCACGTTTCTCCAGGAATGCAGTTACGCCTTCGCGATGGTCATCCGACTGACGCAGCGCCGAGAGATACATGGCGACCTGCTCCATCGACTGTTCCAGCGTGAGATTCACCTGCGCCTGCATCAGCCGCTTCGCCGTCTGCACCGCGAGCGGTGCATTGGCAGCGATTTCGCGTGCTAGAAGTTCCGTCGCCTGGCGTAGCTCAGCGGCCGGGACTACCCTGGTGACCAGTCCGATGTTCAGCGCTTCCGCCGCATCGATCGTGCGGCCCGTAAACACCAGCTCAGCGGCTTTGTCCATCCCGATCAGGCGAGGGAGGTTGTAGGTCGAGCCGCCGTCGGGAATGAGACCACGTTTTACGAATAACTCACCAAACCGGGCGCTTTCCGCCGCTACACGGATGTCGCAAGCCACTGCGAGGTCGCAGCCCCAACCCATCGCGGCGCCGTTTATCGACGCGATCACCGGCTTATGAATCTGCTTGATCACAATCGGAATGCGGCGTCCGGCAGCCTGAACCGCGTCGATCCGTCCAACTGCGGTTTTTTCACGCTCGGCCCGGGCGGTCATCGTCTTCATATCACCGCCAGCACAAAACGCCCGCCCGGCGCCGGTGATGACCACGACACGGACCTCATCGTCCCGCCCGGCCTGCTCAAGTGCCGCGAGAATGCTGTCCGCCATCTCGGGCGTCAGTGCGTTCATCTGTTCGGGCCGGTCGAGCGTCAGGGTAACGATGTGCTCGGCCATCTCCACCTGGATATCCGGGTAGCCCATTTGCCGCTTCTCTCTCACAGTCTCGATCGCTCGCCACGCCAGGGTTTTTACGGTGTCAGGTACGAGGGCCGACTACCCTGTCCGTGGCGCTGCTAAAGCGCTCGGTGTGGTCGCTGCCGCTGCGTAGCTCGCGATTCACCTTGCCTTCGAGTTCAAACGCTTCCGGGTGCAGGCTGGCCCGGTTAATTACCTGCTTGGCGTACTTGAGCGCGAAGGGCGAGTTCACCGCCATCATCCGGACGTATTCAATCGCCAGCGGCTCAAGCTCTGCAGCAGGGACGACGCGGTTTACGAGGCCCATACTGTACGCCTCGGCCGCGTCGATCGTGCGACCCGTGAAGATCAGATCTTTAGCGCGCGCCTGTCCGACGGCGGCTGGCAGCAGGCTAGCGGCGACGACGAGGCCGTAGGCAGCCCCTGGGAAGCGAAACGAAGCCTGGTCACTGCACAGGCGGATGTCGCATTGCAGGGCTGTGACCGTGCCACCTCCCATGCAAAATCCGTTGATTGCGCCGATAACGGGTTTCTCAACCCGTCCCAGTCGCGCTGACAGCCCACCGGAGCCACCGGCGCCGCCGACGGATCGCTCGACGCGGCCCGTTGCCTCGGCCATGTCCTGTCCCGCGCAAAACGAGTTGCCGGAGCCGGTCAGAACGATCGACCGCACGTCATCGTTGGCTTCCGCTTCATCGAGGGCAGCAATCACGGCCGCAGCGAGGGCATCGTTCACGGCGTTGCGTTTGTCCGGCCGGTTCAGGCGGATGATCACGCCGCCTTCGATCCGATCCACGATCGCCAGGGATTCGCTCTTCAGAGTCTGCATAACGCTCCTCGGTCGCCACGGGCTTATCGGACACAGAAACCGCAGGACTGCTTGACTGAATACTGGCCGCGCCGCTGTTGAATGCGGGACGAATCTCACGGCATGACCATGGTGCCCATGATGTTGAATCCGGAATCAACATGGAGCACCTCGCCCGTGATCCCGCTGGCGGCATCGCTGCAAAGGAACAGGGCAGCAGCGCCAACCTCGGCCGGACCAGTCTTGCGCCCCAGCGGCGAACTGGCCGTCACGTGATGCTCCATTGTGAGAAAGCCGGCGATGCCTCGCGCAGCAGCGGTGCTCACCGGGCCGGCAGAGATCGCATTGATGCGAATGTTCTGTCTCCCCAGGTCGTAGGCAAGATACTTGACGCTGCAGTCCAGGGCCGCCTTGGCGACGCCCATCACGTTGTAATTGGGTACCACGCGCTCGCCGCCCAGATAAGTCAGCGTCACGATGCTGCCGCCACCCCCTGCAGCCATCAACGGCGCTGCGCGCTGCGCGAGCGCGGTAAGTGAGTAGGCGCTCGTTTCGAGCGTGGCCTTGAACGCTTCGCGCGAGGTCTGCACAAAGGGCGAGGAGAGCGTCTCCTGCGGAGCCCAGGCGATGGAGTGAACGAGGATGTCGAGTCCGCCGAACTCCTGTTCGACCTGCGCAAACAGCGCGTCGATCTGCTCGTCGAAGTTGGCATCCATCTGGCCGGTCAGGGTGCCATCGAGCGTGGCGGCAAGCTGCCGTACGCCACGCTCCACCCGTTCGCCCTGATACGACAACATCAGCCGGGCGCCGGCCGCGTGGAAAGCCTGCGTGATTCCCCAGGCAAGGCTGAACTTGTTCGCCACGCCGACGATCAGCACTCTCTTACCGGCAAGCATCCAGAAATCCTCCCGACCGGATCGCTGTGCGGTGCGTTCCGGCGGCTGTTTCGATGTCGCGGCCGGCTGCTCAAGGTGCGCTGGTTTCGATGCCGAACTCGCGCTTATATAGCTGGAAGCAGCCGGTGTCCTGCGAACGCCGAATCGCCCTGGCGAGATATTTTGTCCAGCCACGCAGGATGTCATCCTTGCGGCTGGTGCTGTTGCATCGATACTCTTCGATCGAGGACATGCAGAGCCGGGCGATGTGCGGATCGTTCTGAATCGTCGCGCCGACCTGCGCCAGCGTGGCGATCAGATTCACCCGTTCGCCTGTGCGGACTAGATATTCATCCACCAGCGCCATCGCCAGCGCCGGTTCCTGCGTCGTGCAGGCAGCGTTCAACGCGATCAGGATCTCGTCCGGGCTCAGCGATTCCGCGTGTGCTTTGTACCGTCGCGGCGGCTCTATCTCCGCCGCAGGGTCGCGCGGGAATAACTGGTTTGCCCTGATGAGATCGTTCACGAACAGCGCCTCAAAGTAGAGCGCTTTGGCCTGGTGCGGGTTGTCGTACGTTCGCAGCCAGTGGTTGACCACGTTGCAGTAGTCGAAAGAGTGGCCGGGCGTGAAGAACGCGGCCGGGTGCTCCAAAACATCAATGACGTAGCGCATGTAGGCGATGATGATCCCGTCCGCGATGGAAAGCAGCGATCGGCCGCCGCGAAGCAGCCGTGTGATCAACGCGGTCACATCGCCGGGCGCGGACCATACCACGGTGTCGATCAGCTCATCGATCTCCCGCTCGGTCAATAAGCTGGTATTGAGCTGCTTCAAACCGCTCCAGCCGCTCTTGAATTCCTGCGGCATCATCACGGTTGTCATCGACCAGAGCTCGTAGAAACGCGGCGTGCAGCCGAGGTCAGGCACGACGGTATAAAAGACGTCGTGCGCGTTCTCCCAGCCCAGCTGGTCGGCCAGATCAACGAGTGCACGTGCGCGGAGCGCCTTGTGCCCGATGTTCTGGTATCCGCCTCGCTGGATCACGGTCTCCTGGATATCGATGATACCGGCGAAGAGTACCGCTTCTTTCAACCGTTCTCGCGCTTCGGGCTCTGCGGCAAGGCCGAGAAACAGCCCGTAGGACTGCACTCGGTCGCCTTCCATGACGGCTTCGATCATCTGGTGAAGCCGCTCATCCACTGCGCCGCCGAGGATCGGGCGCTGATCCTGAAAGTGAACCTTTGGGCCGCGCCAGGCAGGCTGATCGAAGCGGTTTCCTTTCGCGACTCTGTGCTCTTCGCGGTCGCCGCACTTTTCCTGATCGCGCGCGTAGTGGCCCGGAAACTCGCAGTGGATCTGGCTCCAAACGTCGAGTCCCTGCGGCGTGTACCACATCGCCTGAGCCAGTGGCAACATGGAGGTCTGTTTGGGCAGGGCGTGCGCCAGCCGTGCGCTGCCGCGCCAGGCAAGGATGGTGTGGTCGTAGTTGACTCCGCGGGCGCTGCCGTCGGCCTTGAGCATGATGTGAGATGGCGCCTGGACGAAAGGCGCTGTCACATTGATCGCGGCGCCCATCAGCCGTTCCGGTTGATATCCCTGCTTCAGGAGTCCGAGGAAGTGCCCCGTGGCGCCAGGGTAGTCAGCCGCGACGACGAGTTCCCGCAGCTGGTCGATAGCCCTGTCCGGCGCCGCAGGTGATTCGATCGTCATCTCGATTTCCCTTGCGCTACGGGAGTGCTTGCACACTAAAGATCTCGCGCCGTGAGGCGCGAATGGGGAGGCGGAACCGCAAGCCTCACCGTAGCACAACGGCGGCACGGCGGGCGCCGTGTGGCCTCCAGCGGGCTTCGCGTAAGGTATTGCCCCGCTCGGGAAGAAAACTGTTGGCTACAGCAGCCCAGATCGGACCGCGTTGCCGGTACTCGCGCTCAAGTTCAGCGACATCGGCCGCAGCAAGCGAGCCCCACAACTGTTCAACGAGCCGGTCAAAAGTCAGAACCCACTCCGGCCCGGATGCCCGGGCCGGAGAGAAACTGTCGACGAACTCGATCAGCTCAACATGAGAGGCGCCCCTGAGACGTTCGTCAACCTCATCGATGACCAGTTCCAGCGAGGCGACGACGGCATTCCGGAGCTTCCATGCCCGCATCAGGTCGGTCATTGCTGCTTCTGCGCGGCTTGCTGGCGTCTCAGCGCTGTTTCGACGCCGCGAACAACCAATTCTTTGCGTGGCAACGGCTGCCAACCGTCGGGCGTGTTGTAAAAACGGCAGCCGGTGGAGAACTCCTCCGGCTCACGTTCGCCGTACTCGACATCCATGCCGTCGATGCGAACCGTGGGGCTCCCGAAAAAGCGACGGCTCTTTGCGACTTCGTAGTCGCCGATCGTGACGATTTCCGCCTGTTCATTTCGGCCGCTCTCGGCCAGAGCTTCGGCCACGATTGCGCTCGCCTGGTCACGGTGCGAGCAGGTAGGGGAGATGAACAGCTCGACTTTCATGGTCTCTCCGGTAGCGCCAATAAATGTGGAACAGGGCAAGTATACATGCGTGGCGCGGGGGGCGCGGTTCGATGTGTGACGCCGCGGAGATCGAACGATCGGCGGTTGCCGTATCCTGAGTGTGCCGTTCCGTGCCAAACGCGCGGCGGTACGGCCCGGTGGGTATCGGGACTGAATTTCGTGGGACCGAGCGGTGGGACGGGCTGTGGGGAAGAAGTGGGTAATATTGCTGCCGGCGCTTACTTTGTTGGCGGCCGCGTGTGGAAGCGGCAACGGCAACGGTTCCGGTTCAGTGCTCGGCAGTAAAGCGCAGACTCTGGTGGGTATCGCAGCATCCGACGGCGTGGGCATCGGCGCATTGCGGCCCGACAGCGACAACTGGGTCGCGCGTTTGGGAGCACACCTGCCATCAGGTACACACGTCGTTAACCTGGGCATCAGCGGCGCAACGGTCGCACAGAGCCTCGAACAGGAGCTTCCTGTCGCGATAGACGCCCGGCCGAATCTGGCCGCTGTCTGGCTGGGCGTCAACGACTTCCAGCAGGGCGTTTCGCTGACAGCGTTCAGCAGCAGCCTCGAAAAGATCATCACCAGGCTCCACTCTGACGCCAGAACAAGTGTGTTCGTCGGCAACCTGCCAGATCTGCGTCAGCTCAACGCGTTCGCGGGGCGCGATCCGGCAGCGCTGGATGCAGAGGTCAGGCGATGGAATGCCGAGATCGCCAGGGTCGCAGGCGCACAGAACGCATCGGTTGTTGATGTGTATGCCGCCTGGACAGCGACAAAGGACCGGGCCGGACTCGTAAGCAGCGACGGACTTCACCCGACGACCGCAGGCTACCAGCGGATAGCTGACCTGTTCTGGCAGGCGATGCTCGCCGCGCCGTAGCCGGCAAAAAATTATGGAATCACTATTCGGTCTCCCAACGGGTCAACTTGCCACCGCTCTGGCGATCGCCACCGCCGGGATACTCGTGTTCACACTGATGCTGGCATGGCATAGCCGAACCCTGGTTCGCATGGGGGTCCGGAACGCGGGCCGGCGTCCGCTCCGCTCGATCGTGATCGTTGTCGGCCTGATGTTGAGCACCGTGGTGATCGCAACCGCGTTTTCGACTGGAGACGCGATGACGTTGACGATACGGTCGCTGATCACGGGCAGCGTTGGCCAGGTCGATGAGGTAGTCACCAGCAGCCAGTCGGACTTTACCCAGCTTGCGAACCGCGACCTGGGCAGCCTCGCCTCCGGCAGTGGACTACCTCCCGTGACGGGCGACTACTTCCCGATCGGTCAATATCAGGCACTGCGTGACGGGGTCAGTGGCAGCCATGCCATCGCCGGACTGCTGCCTGTGATTCTCGAACAGGCGCCGGTGGCTGACGGTTCGGCACAACTGGCGCACCCGAACGTCGGCCTGCTTGGCATGCCGGCAGATCCTGTCGCCGGGTTTGAGCCGTTGCGCGACGAACAGGGTCAGCCGAAGTCAATTGCAGCTCTCGGCGCCGGCGAGGTGTACGTCAACCGCTCGGCGGCGGACCTACTTGGCACCGTCCCCGGGCATGAACTGACACTGTACCTGGTTCCGCCCGGTGCTCCAGCCTCTGCGACGGCAGTACCGCAGAAGGTCGCGGTCCGCGCCGTGGTGCAGAACAACACCCTGGCCGGGCCGCAGCCGGCAGTGTTCTTCGCCCTCGAGGCGCTGCAACAGCTGCGAGGTGTGCCGGGCGCGATCAACCAGATCATGGTGATCAATCATTGCGGCTCCGACATCGCCACTTGCAGCGAGCAGGCGACGACAGATCTACGGAAGGTTCTCGTCGACCGGGGCGCGGCTGAAAGCATCCGGCAGGCTCTGAGCACGAACAGCGGGCAGAGCGTCCTGAGCGGGCTGCTGTCGCGGCGCACAGGTCGGGGCAGGGACCAGGTGAGCGATCTGCGACGGACCGTTGCGCGCGGCTCGCTGACGGACCACCTGATTTATCTGTTTGGCGATCCGCAGATCGCGGGCACCCTGCGGGCCACCGCCTCGTTTCTGCCGACCCGCGATGGCCGGGCGGGTCGATCGCTGCGTAGCCTGAACCGGCTAACGGTGATCGAAGTGAAGCGCGGCGCTTTGAACGAAGCGAACGACTATGGCGGCATCCTAACCAGTTCGTTTCTTGTTCTCGGCCTGTTCAGCATCGCGGCCAGTCTGTTGTTGGTGTTCCTAGTCTTTGTCATGCTCGCCGCCGAACGGCGTAGCGAGATGGGGATCGCTCGTGCGATCGGTCTGCAACGGTCGCACCTCGTGCTGTCGTTCTCGTTCGAGGGCCTGGTTTACGACCTGGCTTCTGCGCTACTGGGTGTCGGCGTCGGGGTGCTGGTCAGCGGCGCAATTGTGCGGCTTGTGGGCAGGGCACTGACGGGTTACGGCATTCCCGTCGAGGGTCACGTCGAGCCGAGAAGTCTCGTAATCGCCTTCTGTCTCGGCCTGCTGGTTACCTTTGCGACCGTGATCTTCTCCGCATGGCGGGCAAGCCGGCTCAACATCGTTGAGGCTATCCGCGGCCTTTCGCCTGTGCCGCAGCTCGGCGAGGGTCTGCTCCCGGCAGCAAGGCGACGCTTTCGTTCTGCCGGCGCCGGGATGAGTTCGTTAACGCTCGGGCGCTTTCGGCTCGGCGCGGGGCAGCTCTTGCAAGCGCTCCTTGGCCTGGCAGTCCTAATATCGATGTTGGTCGTACGCGGGCCGGTGCTGCTGATCGCCGGCTATGTATTGCTCTCGGCCGGCATTCAGAATCAGCAATATCTGCTGTTCGGCACCGGCGTTTCGCTTCTGGTGGTAGGCGGCGCACTGGCGCTTCGCTGGTTGCTGCTGCTGGGAGACCGCTCAGGCGAGAATGTCGATCGCTTCTCGTACACGCTTGCCGGGGCGGGCCTGACGGCGTTCTGGGCTTTCCCGCCGCCGTTCTGGCATGCGAATCATGGCCGATTCGCTGTGAGCAGCATCGAGACTTTTGCACTCGCTGGAGTGCTGATGGTGCTTGGTGTCGTCTGGGTAGCGGCGTATAACATCACCGGTCCGCTGCACCTGGTGTTGCGGCTGCTGCGACGAGGTGGCGCAATCACCGCAGCGGTGAAGATGGCGGTCGCGTATCCGCTGCAGCACCGGTTCCGAACCGGTATGACCGTCGCGATGTTCTCGCTCGTCATCTTCACGATGGTGCTATCGGCGGTACTGCTCGCGAGCGCTCATGACGCGTACGTGCGCCGCGAGCGGCCACCCACCGGATACGACATCACCGCCACGGCGCCGGAACGCGCCAAACTCACTGACCTCGCTGCATCGCTGCAGAGCGCGGCAGCAAGCAAACCGGATGAGTTTACCGGTGTTGGCAGCAGTGGCCGCATCTCCGCTGAGATCATCGACCTTTCGGGCACGACTGCAAGCTGGCAGACAACCAGTATTGTCCTCGCCGATGAGGGGCTCGTGCGGTCAACGCGGCCACAGCTTTCCGGCCGCGCCATCGGGTACGCTTCGGATGCTGCGGTCTGGGATGCCATGCTCGCGATGCCCGGCGCCGCCGTAATCTCGCGCAACAGTCTTCCTGTGGGAACGGCGACAGCCGCCGGTGGCACGGCTCTGCGTTCCGACCAAACGGGCTTTCAGCCAGCTCGGCTGTGGCTGCGCGATGGAGAGGCAGCGCCGGTCGGATTGACAGTAATCGGCATTGTGGACGACCGCACGGTGCTGCCTTCAGGGGTGCTGACGCTGCGGTCCGGCGTCAATACGCCGTCTGCCCGAGCGCTCGTGCCGACTGCGTTTCTGTTCAAGACCGTTCCGGGGCGCGACCCGGGC
>JBBRGK010000014.1:0-17403 GCA_038240805.1 Dehalococcoidia bacterium
GCACCGGTGTCAGCACCCGCTCGACCGCGATTTCGAGTGATGATTTGTCGCCCGCGAGCGGGAAGAACAGGGCCGCCATCAAACAACCGCAGGTTGGATCGCCCACCAGCAGACCATCGCCGTACTGTTGCACGGCTGCTGCGAACACTTCGGCCGATGAGGCGCTGCCGCCGTCGGTAAGAAGCACCAGTTTTTGGTGCAGACCAAACGGCCCGCGACGCGAGATCGTCTGTTCACTGCCGTCGGGTCCGACGACGTAGCCGAGCGGCGACTGAGAGACGAACTGCGAGACGACTGCCTGCATCACCGTGATCGCGCCGCCGGGGTTGCCACGCAGATCGACGATGATGCCGTGTGTCTGCGCCGCGTTAAAGTCGTCCACCGCCTGCTGCACCTGTAGCTGGATTGGCACCTGGGCCGGGAACTCCCTGATCCGGATGTAGCCGACGTTGCCGGGGAGCGTTTCGCTGCGAACCAGATCGAGCGCGATCGTGCGGCGAACGACCGTAAGCTGCTGCATCCGCGCTGAGCCGGCATGGCGGACGTCGAGCAGCAGGCGCGATCCGTCGGGTCCGTCGATGGCACGGCCGAACTCGCGCAGGTTGTACGACTCCACCGGGCGGCGGTTGACCGCAAAGATCGTATCCCCTGGTCGTACGCCGGCGTGCTCGGCGGCAGAGCCAGGTGCCACCTCCAGGACGACGGGCGGATGCGTCGTACGGCGTTCGAGCCGTAATCCCGTCGTCGTACCCAGGTTGCCCGCGTCGCGCCGGTTCTGGCGCATGGTCGCCTCCGGCGGCAGGAAGGTGATGTGAGAGTCATCGAGCGACATGGCCATGCTGTCGATCGCGGCGTAGTTGAGCGCGGCCGCATCAACCGCGCCGCGGTGAGCGGCGAAGAGCCGGTTTGCCGACGACTGATAGGTGGCGAAGTCGGGCTGCGGCTTGCCGCTGAACGCCGGCTTCGCGACGTCATCGGTACGAACGTCTTGACTGCGTGCGTTGGCGGTCAGGCCATCCCATGCGGCGCTGAGCAATCTGTCGGATGCAGGCTTCTCCAGGGCATGGTCGATCAGTTTCTGCATCCCGTCCTGCGTGAGCGCGAGATCGACGCCCGACGCGCAGCAGAGCGGGCCGCCCTGACCAGCCCTGTTCGCCACAGGAGCGCTCTGACAGCCGCCGAGAAGCAAAATGACCATAAGAAGGACGGGGGTAAGCAGCGCACGGAGCGGCGGATAGCTCACAGTTTCTCGCTCAGAAACGTCCAGATTTCTTTGAACTCGCGGCCGGTCAGGTCCGTGTGGCCGCCGTCGAACCAGATGATCTGCTTCGGCTCGCCCAGGGCGTCAAAGAGGGCCTGTCCTGCTGCCAGCGGCACAGTCTCGTCCTTGCTGCCGTTGATCATCAGCACAGGGCGCGGTGCGATCAGGGGCGCAAAATGTACTGGATCGGTGATCTCGGCAACGATCTCCTGTTCTTCGCGCAGACGGGGATCCTCCGGCTTCGGCCGCAGGTCGAAAAGGCGGGCGCCGCCGATCACGAACACGGCCGCTGTGACCCGTCGATCGAGTCCAACGAACGAGACGCCGTTGATCGTGCCCATGCTGAAACCGGCGTAGCCGAGCCGGCCGGCATCGATCTCGCTGCGCGTCTGCAGATAGTCCACGGTCCGCTGCAGATCCACGCACATCTGTACCGCATGGTCGCGGCGCTGCCACGGCCGCGTCCAGAGCGCCTGCGGATCGCGCTGCGCATGCATCCGTTCGCCGTGCTCGTTGGCATCGATCGCAACACAAGCGAAGCCCTGCTGCGCCCAGCGAATGGCAGGTAAGCGGATGTAGTCGTCTTCTTTTTTGCTGCCAGCGCCGTGCTGCAGAAGGATAACCGGCCGGGGGCCACCAGCCTCAAGTGGCGCCCAGATCAGTCCCGGCACGCGCAGGCCGTGGGTACTGGAAATGACGAAGCGCGTCGTGCGCACACCAGCCTCTTCAGAAAGGATCGTCTCCTCGGGCTCGAGCAGCGCTGTCGGGTCATAACGGTAAAACAGTTCCCGCAGCCGGTCATCAACGAGCGTCGTTGTGGTCATCAGCCGTCTCCGTGTGTTCTATACGTGTGTTCTATACGTGTGTTCAATACAGGTAAGCGGCGCACCGGGGTAAGGCGCCGGCACCGGTCGAATCCGTGTGCTTAGTCGGAGCGCAGGTGCTCAGCGAAGAACAGGCGCATCTCGTGGATGTGCTCGCGGGGGATCTGGCCGTGGCCGCCATCGTACCAGATGATCCGGCGGGGCTCCTTGAGGCTATTGAAGAGAACATGCCCCAGCGTGGGGGGGATGACCTGGTCCTTCAACCCGTTCACCATCAGTACAGGGCGAGGCGCGATCAGCGGCGCGTAGAACATCGGGTCGAGGGCATCAGCGACCATGTCGTGGTCGCGCCGGCTCTCGGCGGGCGCCATGCCGGCGAAATAGTGCAGCAGACCTGCCCCGCCGAGCGCGAAGACTGCCGCCTTCACACGCTGGTCCATCGCCACAAACTGGACACCCAGAATCGTACCCATGCTGAAGCCGGCGTAGCCAAGCCGCGCGACGTCGAGGTCGGGGCGAGTTTCGATCCAGTCCACGGCCCGCATCAGGTCCACCGCCGCCTGTACGCCGAAATGCAGCCCGCTGAATGGGCGCTTGAGCAAGGCCGTCGGATCGACGATGCGGGTGGAGCGCTCGCCATGAAACGGCGCATCGAGGGCAAGGCAGGCGAAGCCTTCCCCTGCCCAGTGCTCGAACAGGCCGCGCATGATCGGGTCATCTTTGCTCGATCCGGCGCCGTGACCGATCAGCAGCACGGGCGGCCGGATCTGATCGTCTGCCGGACGGTAAAGAACGGCGGGCACACGCTGATCGTGGCTGCTGGAAAACTGCAAGCGTTCGATGCGCAGGCCGTTTGCCTCGGTGACGCCAGTGGTCTGCGCATCGAGCGCCATCTCGCGGTCGTAACTGAAGAGCACACGCCGCTGTTCGGGTGTCAACCCCATCCAACCACCTCCTGCCCCGGCACCCGTTCGGCGAGTCGCGGATCGAACATTAATTTCGTATCACCCGGCACTGTCAGTATGTCATGCCATCGCCGGCGCAACGTCCGACTGTCACGCCGGTTGTCATCACGCAGACGACCTGCGACGCAAACATCCAATCTGAAGCGGCTATTTATCGGCCTTCGGCCTCCGGCACCGTTGTTGTCGCCGGCAGCGCTACCCGGCGGTGCCGGGACCGGCTAAAGGGCTGCGGCTATCACTACAGCCTGGAACCCCGTACTGTTCTCCCACATGCAAGCGCCCTTTTCTGTTACGTGTCTATGTGCTCTGGGTGTTGTGTGTCATGAAAGCGCGACAGAGAAAGGCGAGGGGGTAAGGCACATGGAGTTCGCGATTAAAATCGTCGATGCGTTTACCGACCGGCCGTTAGCAGGAAACGCCGCCGGGGTAGTTACCGGCGCGGATGGGCTGGATGAGGCGACCATGCAGGCGATCGCCCGTGAGGTGAACCTATCCGAAACAGCATTTATCTCCGCGTCGGACAAGGCTGACTTCCGGGTACGCTTCTTCACGCCGACGATCGAGGTTCCGCTGGCTGGCCATCCCTCGATTGCCGCGATGCACGCACTGGTTGAGGATGGCCGGATCCGGCTCACCGGCCGGCGCACCCGGGTTACCCAGGAGCTGAACGTCGGCGTGCTGCCGGTCGATCTCGAAGCCGATGACGAAGGCAGACTCACCCGCATCTGGATGACGCAGATGCCGCCGGAGTTCCTGCGCACCTACGATGTGACGCCCTATGCCGAAGCGCTCGGCATTCCCACGGCCGGGATCGAGTCTGACTACCCTCTGCAGACGGTGAGCACGGGTACACCACAGCTCATGTTCCCGGTGCGCAGTCTACACGTGTTGGAACGGCTGAAACCGGACATGCAGAAACTGATCGACCTCGCCGCCGCTGGGGACTACTTCAGCCTGCACGTTTTTACGCCCGAAGGCGGCTACGACCGTGCTGCTAAGGCGCATGCGCGTCATTTCGCCCCCAACGCCCGCATCGCTGAAGACCCCGTTACCGGTTCAGCCAGCGGCGCGATGGGCGCCTACCTGGCCCACTTCGGCCTGGTCTCCGTTCCGAGCAGTTTCATGGTCGAGCAGGGCCACATCATGGGCCGTCCCGGCACGGTGTACGTCGAGATCGATGGAGAGACTAACATCGAATCGGGGGCAGCGACGATCAGCGCCGTCCGGGTTGGCGGCCGCGCCGTGACGGTGATCACCGGCACGATACGCATCTGATGTCCTAACCAATCATACAAATACGCCGAACACGGTTTGACGCCTCGACCGAAACGTCGGTACACTGAGATCAACATTCAGCAAAAAGCCCGCAGAACCCGGACCCGGCCACGCCTGCGAGAAAGCACTCGCTTCCACGGCTACATGCTGCCGCGATGTCGTGGCATAGTGTGGCCGTTCGATCTGTCCGGGCCGGCGGGAGCCGCGAGCAATGCCACTCTTTACTATCGCCGACGTTTCCCTGAACTACGGCAGCCTTGACGTCCTCGCCCATGTCAGCGCAAGTTTGGACGCCGGCGACCGGGTTGGACTTGTCGGCCCGAACGGCGCCGGCAAGACCTCGTTGCTTCGCATCATCGCGGGCGAAGAGCGACCCGCAGGCGGTCAGATGGCGCTCGCCGGCAACAAGCGGCTCGGCTATGTGTCACAGATCCCGCAGGTCAGCGACACCCACACCGTACGCGAAGAGGTCCTGTCCGGCATCGCCCATCTAGCAGAGCTGGAAACCTCGATCGAACAGGCAGGTCATGACCTGACCGAAGCGGCAGGACAATCGGTCGAAGCAGCTTCTGCTCGCTATGACGAGCTGACTCGTCGCTTCGAGGCAGAAGGCGGCTACCGGTATCGCGCCGAGGCGGAACAGATCCTTGCCGGTTTACGGCTGCCAGAACGGTTATGGACCCAGCCTGCGGCCGGGCTCAGCGGCGGTGAAAAGTCGCGCATCGCCCTGGCGCGTGTGCTGTTATCGCGTCCCGATGTACTTTTGCTGGACGAGCCGACGAACCATCTCGATATCGCCGGCATCACCTGGCTCGAAGGCTTCTTGCAACGCTGGCCGGGCGCGATCGTGGTCGTCTCGCATGACCGCTACTTTCTCGACAACGTTGCGACCGAGATCTGGGATCTGCGGCAGAAACGGCTGACCACATATAAGGGCAACTACAGCGCCTTCATTCAGCAGCGAGCCGACAACATAGCCCACCAGCGCGACCAGTACCAGCGCCAGCGTGAGCACATCGCCAAAGAAGAGGAGCTGATCCGCAAGTACAAAGAGGGCCAGCGAGCAAGGTGGGCGCTGGGCCGCCAAAAGCAGCTGACTCACATCGAGCGGATCGAGCGCCCCGAAGAAGAGAAGCGGGTACATATCAAGCTCGGTCCCGTCGCTCGCACCGGCAGGGTCGCGGTCGGGTTGGAAAAGCTGACGATCGCCCAGCCCGGCAACACAGGGCGCATTCTCCTCCGCTTCCCCGATGTCGTTGAAGTCGAGCGCGGCGAGCGGGTGGCGATCGTGGGCAGCAACGGCACCGGCAAGACCACCCTGCTCCGCACGATCACCGGCGAGCGGGAATCCGCCAGCGGGACGGTCAAGCTGGGCGCCAACGCGCGTCCCGGCTATTATCGCCAGGGCACCGAGCACCTGGACGACCGGCGCAGCATTCTCGACGAGCTGCTGGCGACGCGCAACATGCCACTGCAGCAGGCGCGCGATCTGCTGGCCCAGTTCCTTTTTCGCGGAGACACGATCGATCAGACGGTCGGCACGCTCAGTGGTGGCGAACGCAGCCGACTGGCACTGGCAAAGTTGACGGCGGACGACGTCAATATCCTGCTGTTGGATGAGCCGACCAACCATCTGGACATCATCTCGCGAGAGGCGCTCGAACAGGTGCTGACGGCCTATCAGGGCACGATCCTCTTCGTCACACACGACCGCGCCCTGATCAAGAACCTCGCCACGAAAACGTGGCTCGTACACGACGGGAACGTAGCGGTGCTGGACGGCGGCGCACTCGAGCTGCCGGAGAATTACGAACAGCGGGCGAAAGAGCGGCCGCGTCCGCAGGAACCAATGAGGGATGCCCGCGCCGAAGCCCGCGAGCAAACACGCCGCGCGCGCGAGGTCGAACGCCTCGAGACGGAAGTGTCCGACGCCGAGCGTCGCATCAACGAGCTTGCCGCCGAGCTGCAACGCGCCAGCGCCCAGCACGATCCGCACCGCACAGGAGAGGTGGGCGCCGCCTACGCTGCGGCCGAGGCCCAACTCCAGGACCTGATCTCCTCATGGGAGAGCGCCGCCAAAACCGTGGAAGACGCAGCCAGCGCCGCGCCCGCGAGCACCAGCCGGTAGCCTTTTGGTCCGTGCTGGACCCTGAGCGGCAAACGCCCTTCGGTCAAGGCCGGATCTGTCTGCCTATCCGATTCCGCCGACCTCGATTCCTCCTTTCGACAGCAGTTGAGCGTTGAGTGCCCGCCCGTCAAGCCCGTATTCCCAGATGTTGTATCGTATTACGATGTAAACAACTTTCCCGTGGCAAACTCGGGCGACCCGCGTACCAGCGGTCACGCCAGCGCATCTGAGATTGTGCGTGGAAGGTTGAGAAGACAACCCGCCAGGGATAAAGACGCACAGGGAGCGAAGACGTGAGGGGAACCGCACTGCATTGGAGCGAGAAGCTTCGGCGAGCACTGGAGCGCGCAGGGTACAACGAGGCGAATGGCGATCTGGGAGACTTCACCACGACCTGGCGCGTCCTGTTGATTTCGGCAATGGCGACCGCTATCGGCGCACTAAGCGCATTCGTCGCACTTGCGCTACTCAGGCTCATCGGCCTGTTTACAAACCTCTTCTTTTTTCAGCGTTGGGGCACCGCGCTCGTCTCACCAACCAGGAATCATCTGGGACTGTTCGTCATCCTCGTGCCTGTGATTGGAGGGCTGATTGTCGGGTTGATGGCGCGTTACGGATCGGAGCGTATCCGTGGACATGGCATCCCGGAGGCGATCGAGGCCATCTTGATCAACGGCAGCCGGATGAAGCCGCGAGTGGCTATCTTGAAACCCATCTCATCGGCAATCTCGATCGGTTCCGGAGGCCCGTTCGGCGCCGAGGGGCCGATCATTCTCACTGGCGGCGCGTTCGGGTCGGTCATGGCCCAGTTCTTCCACCTGACAAGCGCAGAGCGTCGAACGTTACTCGTGGCTGGCGCAGCCGGCGGAATGTCAGCAACGTTTGCATCACCGCTCGCTGCGATTCTGCTCGCGGTCGAGTTGCTGCTCTTTGAGTGGAAACCGCGCAGCTTTATTCCGGTAGCCTTTGCGAGTGTGGTCGCGGCAGCGGTGCGACATTACCTCCTTGGATCCGGGCCACTGTTCCCAACGGCACCTCACCCTGCCTGGATTGGCCCCGTCGGCCTGCTTGCCTGTGTACTTGTTGGGTTGCTGGCTGGTGCGCTGTCCATTGGCCTCACAGCTGCGGTATATAAGGCCGAGGATGCCTTCCAACGCTTGCCGATTCACTGGATGTGGTGGCCGGCGATTGGCGGACTCGTGATCGGAATCGGCGGATTCATCTTTCCACAGGCGCTGGGCGTCGGCTACGACACGATCGGATCGCTGCTGCAGGGCACGGTGACCACCAGGGTCATCCTCGGCGTTCTGCTGGTTAAATCGGTGATCTGGTCGGTGTCGCTTGGTTCAGGCACGTCGGGAGGCGTGCTGGCGCCGCTGCTTATGATCGGGGGGGCCCTGGGCGGTCTCGAATCGCTCTTCCTGCCGGGTGAAGGCGCGGGCTTCTGGCCCCTCATCAGTATGGCAGCGGTACTCGGTGGCACCATGCGCTCGCCGCTCACCGGCATCGTTTTCGCAATCGAGCTTACCCACGACTTCAATATCGCGTTGCCGCTTATGATTGCTGTGGTCGTGGCGCACGGGTTCACAGTTCTCATGCTCCGTCGGTCAATCCTGACTGAAAAGGTTAGCCGGCGTGGCTTTCATCTGAGCCGCGAGTACGCCGTAGACCCGCTTGAGATCCTCTTCGTGCGTGAGGTGATGCGGTCAAACATCATCGCTATTCCCGGCAGCAGCTCACCAACTCAACTCGTCGAGCTACTGCGGGGCCATGACCGTGGAAGCAGTCAGCACCTCTACCCGGTACTGGATGGCGGCAACCACGTGCTTGGCGTCGTCACGCGCGGCGACTTGCTGCAGTCGCTTCAAGAGCAAGGAACCGGCGGTGACGGGCGTCGGTTGGCTGACCTGATCAGAACGAAACCGGTCGTCGCATACCCCGACGAGTCGTTGCGCGCCGTCGTATACCGGATGGCATCAACCGAGCTAACTCGATTTCCCGTCGTGTCCCGCGACAGCGAGCCGCAGCTTGTAGGGATGGTTTCGCTGACCGATCTCCTGAAAGGTCGTGCCTTGAATCTGGAAGCGGAGCGAGGGCGTGAGCGCGTCCTTCGGATACGCTTCGCGTTGCCAGGAAACCGCCAACGTGGTTCGACCAGTGCCGACGAGGACGACCGCTAGCAAAATTGGCCTGCAGATGAGTTCGCGCCGTCTTGCCTTCCGTTGACAGCCCGCCGGCTGCTGCCTACGATCCGGGTGACGAATCGGCTGGAATACCACCGGGACGCGGCTGGTAGCCCGGCTCCTCACCGCGCGGTGTGTGAAATCGAGGGACAGTATGACGGATGAGATGATGACGGTCTACGACCCGACGGCGGCGCCGCGGGCCAGCACCGCGAGCCTTGCGGCGCGGCCGATGGAGCTTGCCGGCAAGACGATCGGCATTCTCGACAACGGCAAAGCCAACGCGGGCGTGCTGATGGGCGCGATGGCTGAACTGTTGAAAAAGCAGTACGGCGTCGCCAGCGTGATCGTACGCAAGAAGCCCGTCGCCGGGCCAGCATCAGCGCAGGTGATCGCCGACCTGAAGAAGGAGTGTGCTGCCGTCCTCATCGGCAGCGCCGATTGAGGCTCCTGCACCGCCTGGAGTGTCCAGGCAGCGATTGTCCTTGAAAAGGAAGGCGTTCCGACTGCGGTCGTCGGAACAGATGAGTTCCTCTCGCTCGGTAAGCTGGAGTCCCGTTCGCGCGGGCTGCCAGACCTGCCGTTCGTGATCACGCAGCACCCGCTCGGCGGCATCAAGGAGCCAGAGGTGGTGGCGAAAGCCGCAGCGCTGATAGCGGACACCGTGCGGGCGGTCTGCGCGGGTCCGGCAAAGTGACGCCAGGACCGCGCGCCCGTACCCTTCAAATGCCGGCATCGTTTCAGGAGATCAATACCGTCTTCTACGAGCGCGGGTGGACCGATGGTCTACCAATCATTCCGCCATCAGAGGCAGCCGTCGCCCAGATGCTGCGCTGGACCGACAGAGATCCCCTCGATATCGTCGGCATTCTGCCTCCCCGCCAGGGCGAAACAACGGTCGAGAAGATCGCCATCAACGGCGTCATGGCAGGCTGCCAGCCGCAGTATCTCCCCGTGATGATCGCCGCGATCACGGCGATCTGCGATCCGGGGTTCAATCCCGACGGCGTTCAGGCGACGACGCATCCGTGCGCTCCGTTCGTGATCGTCAACGGGCCGATCGCCCGCGAGTTGCAGATTAACAGCGGCTACAACTGTTTCGGGCAGGGTTTTCGCGCCAACGCGACGATCGGGCGCGCTATTCGCCTCATTCTGATGAACGTCGGCGGCGGGCTGCCGGGCAGCGGCGACCGCGCAACGCAGGGCAGCCCGGCCAAGTACAGCTATTGCATCGCCGAGAACGAAGAGGCGAACCCGTGGGAGCCGTTGCAGGTCGAGCTGGGTTTCGATAGCGATACCAGCACCGTCACCGCAATTGGCGCCGAGGGGCCGCACAACATCCAGGACCACTACAGCAATACCGGCGAAGGCATCCTGCTAACGATCGCAGGTGCAATGGGGCAGGCGGGCAGCAACAACATTCTCGGTCACGGCAACCCCGTGCTCACCCTCGGACCGGAACACGCGGCTACGATCGCGAAGGATGGCTACAGCAAAGCAGACGTTAAACAATTTATTTTCGAGCACGCCCGGTTCCCTGTGAGCCTGCTCGGCAAGGAGTTCACCGACGCCGTGCTGGGACGGCTGAACAGCTTTGAGCCAGGCGACCCGGACGCGATGTGCCGGATTATGGAGCGGCCCGAGGACATGATCGTCATCGTCGCCAGCGGCTCAGGCAAGCATTCATCATGGCAGCCGACCTTTGGCAGCTACACGCACCCGGTAACGGTGCCGATCGCCCGTTCCGATGGTACGCCGGTTCGCTCAGTGGAGGATTTACGCCGCAGCCAGGTCGGCTAGATTCTCCTTCGCTGATGTGTCCAACGTGAACATGCCGCTCGCCGACGTGCTAAGCAGATAGATCAGCACCGGCCCGAAGACCGCGCCAACGATGACAAACTGGTTCGCGTACCAGTTCGGTCCATTCAGCAGTACATCGCGCCAGTAGTAAATTGGATAGACCAACAGCGCAGACGAGCCGAACACCATCCCGAGCGTCGCCCGACGGCTTCCACTCGCCAGAGCGGCCAGCGGCGCCAGCCAGATCAGATACCAGGGCCAGAACCACCACGTCGGCAGCACAAGGGTAAGGAAGGTTGCCCAGAACGCCGCCTTGAGCAGGTTCTCGAAGGTGCCGCGACAGCGCAGCAACACTATGAGGTATCCGCAGGCGTATACCGACAGGGCGAGCACGCGTGCGTAGTTCGTCGCCTTCGGCAGACTTGTGTACTGCATGAAGAACGCGATCGCCAGGGACGCGGGCGAACTGATATAGCGGTCCTTGAGCGCATCCGCATTCGCGAGGCTGTGCGAAGCGGCAATGAACGGTAGGTAGATCAGCACCAGCAGCGCGCCCGCTGCCGCCACCGATATCAGCAGCTCCCTCCGATCCAGGCGCGGCTTGCGAAATAGTAGCCAGGCGAGCAAAAGCGGCCCCAATAGCAACATGATGAATTTCACGGCGACCGCCAGGGCGAGCAGGGGGAACGCCCACTGCCAGCGTCCTCGTTGGACGAGGTAGAGAGCCGCCACAGCGAAGAACAGCATCACGATGTCGTTGTGGGCGTTGCCCGCTACCTCCCAGAGCACCAGCGGGCTCCAGCCGAACAGCACGACTGCGGCCGTGGCGGCAGTGGGGCGCAGCCGTTTCACCATCAGGTAGACCAACCAGAGCGTTCCAAGAAGGAAGGCGGTCACCAGCACCTTCTGGCCAACGACGTTTCGGACCATCGAGTCACCGGTCACCGGCAACGGCAGCCCGGACACGATATACCAGACCGGGCCATAGCTCGAGGTGAGGTCCTGCCAGTAGGCAAGTTGAACGACGAGCGGGTCGGCCGGGTGTGCCGACGGCGGCGTGGTGATCGGGTCCTGGTGATACTCCCAGAGTGTGCGGGCGTCCACAATGTTGTGATAGACATCGTGTGCGCCGCCGGGAAAGACCGGGATCATCGTTGCTGCAAGGACGACGGCCACGGCGAACGCAGCGATGCCGTAACGGGGATCCTTGAGGCGAAGGGCGATAGCGTAGGCAGCGAAGTGGCAAAGCACCAGCGTAGTCAGCGCGACCACGAACCAGGTGAGACCTCTCTCAGTGACGCCAAGAATGCTGGCCACCGGCTGTGGCGTAGGGACGACAAACGGTACCTGACGAAGCGAGAGACGTTTGACGAATACGCCAAGTGCGGCCTCCATCGCCGCCGCCACCACGAGCAGGGCAACCAGTACGGTGCGGTCCTGTCCTTCCACGGCCTCGGACTGGGCCGCTGCGGACACGGAGTGCTCACCCAGCCCTACACCCTCTGTTGCCAGGGCCATCCCCGCCTCCACCCGTTCGTGCGACCGGTCACCGCGTCCGCTCAAGCCGATCGTACCGCATCCGGGCGTGTGGGCCCGTTTCAGGCGAGGCCAAGCAGCCCGGCCGGGTTGTCTTTGACCATCACCTCGACCTCGCGTGGCGTGAAGTCCTCCCGCAGCATCGCGGCGATCCACATGCGGAACCCTTCGGCCGGAGCAGGGTTGAACGCCTGGCCGAGATCGGTTGAGAGGATCGACTGCTGCGGGCCATGCGTACGAATCGTCGCGGCGATCTCAGCCGCTGTAGCGGTGCCGTGTCCGGGCGTACAGATTATGTAGGCGTGCTCAATAAAGGCGCCCATCTCAGCCATCTGCTTCTGTGCCTCTGCCGGAATCCAGAAGTCGGCGTGCGTGACAACCGTCTTGATGCGCCGACGCCGCGCCTCTTTCACCAGCGCAAGCTGCTCCTCGGTGGAAAGGTGGCCGGTGCCGAGAATCATGTCGAACTGCTGGATGATGCTCAACAGGTCGTCGATTACATCGATCAGCGTGCCGTCGTCGTTCAGAACACGGATACCCGGCCGGTTGTTGCGAGTGCGCGACCAGTGATCGGCGCTGAAGGTCGGCATCCACACCTTGCGGGCACCCATTTTCGCAGAGGCCTCGAGCGCCGCCGGATTCAGCCCGCCAACTTCGTAATCGAGGGCGATCGAGCCGAAGACGTCGATTCCGGGGACCATCTTATTGAGGACGTAAGCGACCGGCACGGTCGGGTACTCGTGGCTCTTGAAAATGAAGCCACGCATACCTGCGGCCCTCGCTGCTTCGGCAAGCTCAACGGCATCGAACCGGCGGGAGGCGACAGGATCCGGCGACGCGTGGACGTGTACGTCGATGGAGCCATGCCAGATCCGGTTGATTGTGCTGTTAAAGTCTTCGACCACGGCTGTCTCACCTCGGTCTATCTCGTGGAGCCCAGAATTGCTGCGCACTCGCCAGCTTCAACAATCGCGGATTATTGTGGCGTGCGCAACCGCGATAGAGCGATTGGACATGGCGCACCGGCAGAAATCTCCGCCACCAGCAAAACTCGCAACCGTTCGCGGACGCGGAAGATTCTCGCTCGCACCGCAGGGGTCGAAAGGCCCGTGATCCCGGCGACCTCCTGGTATGTGTGCCCGTCGATGCTGAGCAGCAGGCAGGAGAGGTCGCGCGGAGGAACCGCCGACATCGCCCGTTGCAGCTGGTCGCGGTCAGCGACCGTGTCCGCAATTGGCCGAGCGCCGTCCGGCCGTAGGTCTTCCTCATCTCGTGGGCCGGTGAGTGAGACCCAGCGGAGGATCTTCCGCCTTCGCAGTTCCTGCAACGCCCGATTGCGAGCAATAGTAAACAGCCATGCCGACTCGTTGGCGTCATCCGGCAGCCGGCCGAGCGCGCGGTATGCCAGGAGGAAAGCGTCCTGGGTCAGGTCCTCCGCCTGCTGCTCACTGCCGACCATGCCGTAGACAAAACGAAAGATTCGGCGCTGGTAGTCAACGATCAGGCGCGTGAAGCGATCGTCCAGCGCCTCGCGTGGCGACACGAACGGCGTCGCTCGCTCTCTCTCCCATGGTCGGGTCGGTGCGTAGGTTGTTGTCGTCACATGAAAGACCGATCAGTTGATGTTCGCTTCGCCTGAGCTCCGGCCCAACCATCGTATTGATTCGTTATTAGAGGTTGCTTAGCAGGGAAGCGTTATACTGCCGCGTGAACGCACTCAACCCGGAGTTTGGCCATGCCAACACAGAAAGCGTCGACATCATCCCAACACAAAACCGTCGTGCAGCAAGAGTTCACCCGACAGGCAGACGCGTACGCGGTCGCTCCATCGATCATCGATCCGGACCGCCTGCGAAGGCTGGTTGAGACGGTGGGGCCGGACGCGGCTGCCCGCGTGCTGGAAGTCGCCACCGGACCCGGCCATGTGGCGCTGGCGTTCGCGCCAGTCTGCCGCGAGGTAATCGGGGTTGATCTCACCGCAGCGCCGCTACGGATTGCCGAGCGCAACCGCGACGAACGCGGGATAGATAATGCGCGCTTTCAGGCCGGCGATGCCGAAAAGCTGCCGTTCGAGGCCGGCGAATTTGATGTCGTGCTCTGCCGGTTTGCTTTTCATCACTTCGAGGATCCGCCGCTGGTGCTGCGGGAGATGACGCGCGTTTGTCGCGACGGAGGCACGGTCGCAGTCGAAGATATTATCGTCAGCGAGCATGAGCAGCGCGCGGCCTACCACAACCGGTTCGAGAACCTGCGCGACCCGTCCCACACGCACGCGTTCCCGTTAAGCAGGCTGCTGTCGATATTTGCGGGCTGCGGTCTCGAGGTCGAACGCGTAACCACCGATGCATATCCAATGCACGTCGAAGGCTGGATCGCCCGGGCGCAGACGCCTGACAGCCTGGCGGCTGAAACCAGGCTGCTCATCGAACGCGACCTGGGCGAAGACCTCAGCGGGACACGTCCGTTTCGGCTGAACGGCGAACTGCACTTCACGCACCACACAGCGACGGTCGTGGGGCGCAAGCTCAAGCAAACGATCGCCTTTTAGTGTTCAACCCGCGCCGCAGCGGCCCGCGACTCTAAAGTGTCGATCAACTCTCCGAACCGGCCGGATCCTTGGGAACGGTTGCGCCGACAATCGACGGTGACGAAACGGGGTCACTTGCTGGGAAAGAGTCGGCGCTCGCCGTATCTACCGCGTCAAGCTCTGGTTCATCCTCTGAAAGGTGCTGCGGCATAGTACGGCTTCCCCCCATGCCAGCTTTCGGCACTGGCGGTGTTGACGCCTCTGCCTTCGCACGATCGTCTTGAGTTCTTTCAGCCATCGAATCCTCCACTAAGATCTTCCATAGTCATGGTTGTCGCTCCCGGTCGGTGCTACAATCCGCCGTTCGGCCAATAGTGAACCGAATCCCGCTCTCGAAAAGCAGACGAACGAGTAGACTGGGCCAGAGTGAGCAAGTTCCGTGGAGGCGCACCATGGCCCAGACCGATGAGCTGCTGCAGTGGCGCAGCCGGTTTCCGATCCTCGAATCGTCCGTCTACCTGGTCAACAACTCGCTTGGCGCAATGCCGGCAAGCGTTCGCGAAGGTCTGGCCACATACGCCGACCTCTGGGCGGAGGAAGGCGTAGTAGCGTGGAACACCTGGCTGCCGCTCGTGCGTGAAACCGCCGACCTGATCGGCGGCATCATTGGCGCAGCGCCGGGCAGCGTGATGATGCACCAGAACGTGACCACGCTGGTCGGCATCATCGCCTCATGCTTCGACTTCACAGGCGACCGGCGAAAAGTTGTCTACGCCGACACCGAATTCAACACGATGCACTACTTCTGGCAGGGGCAGAGCCGCATTGGCGCTGAGATTCAATACATCTCCACTGACTCTCAACTCTCGTCGCCGATCGAACGGCTGCTTGAAGCGATCGATGAGCGAACCCTGATCGTCCCCATTTCGCATGTGCTCTTCCGCAGCAGCGAGCTGCTTAACGTTAAGGCAGTTGTGGAACGCGCCCACAAGATGGGAGCCTACGTACTGCTCGACTCATACCAGGCTACCGGCGCTGTACCGTTCAATGTCACCGATCTTGGCGTGGACTTTGTTGTCGGCGGCTCGGTGAAGTGGCTCTGTGGCGGACCAGGGGCGGGATACCTGTACGTGCGGCCCGACCTGATCTCGACGCTCCAACCGCGCGATTGCGGCTGGTTCTCGCACGCTCACCCGTTTGCATTCGATATGGGGGAGATGCACTACGCCGAGGGGATCGACCGGTTTATGGGCGGAACACCAGGCATCGCGGCGCTCTATGCCGCCCGCGAGGGCTACCAGATAATCAAATCCGTTGGCGTCGACCGGATCCGCGAAAAGTCGCTCCGTCAGACAGCGAGGCTTATAGCCCGCTCAGAAGATCTTGGCTTCACCGTGAACACGCCGCGCGAGGACGACCGGCGCGGCGGCCATGTCACGATCGATTTCGACGGCGCCGAAGTGGTTTCGCAGGAGCTTATTCGGCGCCGGTTCATCATTGACTACCGGCCCGGCGCCGGCATCCGCGTTTCGCCGCATTTCTACAACACGGATCAGGAGTGTGACGCGCTGCTGGATGAGATCATCGCGATTCGACGCGGCTGATTGCCCCGATCAGGCCGACCGAGCCGTATCGAGAGGCGCTGGCGCCTGGATTCCGAGTTCCTCGGCGAGCGTGGCCAGCGTTTGCACCACCGACTCGTGCAGGGGAATGCCGCTCCGTTCTCGCTCTGCCCGCATCTCGAACTCGCGCTGTCCGGGCAGCAGCACCCGCTCGGCGCCTTCGACGGGCTCAGCCGTGCGAAAGGTACGTTGCAACTCGTCCATCATCGCCTTGAACTCGGTCACATCCCGGAAGCCGTCGATTCGGATCGCGCCGAAGAACTGACCGGCCTCCGACGTCGGTCGATCGAGGATCATGCTGAAACCGATCCCCGACAACACACCGCAGAGGATGTCCACCATCTGCCCCAGAGCGTAGCCTTTGAACGAGCTTGTGCCATGGGAGGAGCCGAGCGGCACGAGCCCACCGCCGCCCCGACGGACGCGCGGAATGTCGACGCAATCGAGACCTGTCTCATCGAGTGCCCAGCCGGACGGGATCGCCTTGCCTTCTCGCTCTGCGATCTCCAGCTTCCCCATCGCGACGGCGCTCGTTGCGAGGTCGCAGAGAAATGGTTGCTCATGCCCGGCAGGAGCGGCGAACGCGATCGGGTTGGTGCCAATCATCGGCTTCTTGCCGAAGGTGGGGACAACCCAGGGCGCCGCGTTGCACATCGCCAGCCCGATCATGTCCTCGGGCACGGCCATCATGGCGTAGTAGCCCGCTGCACCGAAGTGGCGGCTGTTGGTGACGCTGACCATGCCGCTTCCAGCATCGCGCGCCTTTTCGATCGCGATCTCCATCGCCCGATAGCCAACCAGCGGGCCGAAACCGCGGTCGCCGTCCACGAGCGCGGTCGACGCCGTCTGGCGCACTGCACGGATATTCGGCCGCGCATTCATCGTGCCTGCTGCAAACCCGGGCGCATAACCGCGGTGCGTATTTAGATGCGCGATGCCATGCGAGTCGATTCCCATCAGGTCGGCATCGATCAGCACCGTGGCTCCGAGGCGCGCGTCTCCCTCCGGCATACCCAGCCTGGTCAGCACGCGCTCAGTGAAGGCTGTCAATTCCGCCGCAGAATACCGTTGGTTCATTCGTGGGTTTATCAATGAAAGTCGCGCTCGGCCGTGCGCTCTTGCATCGGGGCCGGCACGGCTTCAATCAGCGTCCGCAGCTTCTCGGGGCTGAAATCGCTTGACCGGCACAACTCGATAATCAGGCGTTCCCGGTCCTCGACTACATGCACCGCTTCGGGAATCCGCGCCGCGATCTCGTGCGGAATCTGAATGACTCCGTGTT
>JBBRGK010000015.1:0-17321 GCA_038240805.1 Dehalococcoidia bacterium
CGCTTCCGCTGTAGCCGTCGCTGCTACTGGCTGCCGACACTTCAAGATAGCCGAGTTCGATCAGCTTCTCTTTCAACTCGTCGTACGATTTGCGACCGAAGTTTCGCAGCGCGAGCAGCTCATCCTCGCTCTTTTCGAGCACCTGTCCCACCGTCATCAGGCCGCTGCGCTTGAGACAGTTGTAGGCCCTCACGGAGAGGTTGAGATCTTCGATCGGGGTGTTGTACCGGTCTGGCGGCAGAAGCGATGCAGAACCAAGCCCGCGCTCTGTCACAGCTGCCACGGGCCGGCCCAGGTGGCTAAAGAGGCCGAAATGTGACATCAGGATGTCGGAGCTCTGTGCAACGGCTTCAACGCCGCTGATTGTGCCATCGGTCCACACTTCAAGCACAAGGCGATCGTAGTTCGACGCGGTTCCGACGCGGGTTCGTTCGACGCTGTAATTCACCCGGCGCACCGGCGTATAAATTGCATCAACCGGAATCATCCCGATCGGCATGCCGCTCACGGCGCCCGCAGGGATGTAACCCTGCCCACGTTCAACCGTCAGCTCGACGGTCAGGTGGGCACTCTCAGAGTCGAGCGTGGCGAGGTGCAGACCCGGATTGACGATCTCGTAGTCCGCCGTCGCCTGCACCTGCGATGCCAGTACCGGACCGGGTCCCTGTGCTTCGAGGTAGAGCTTTCCCGGGCGGTCTGAGTAGGCCCGTAGTCGCAGTTCCTTGAGCTTCATCAGGAACTCGGTTGTGTCTTCCTTCATGCCCGGAATGGTCGAGAACTCATGCTCCACTTCATCAATGCGTACGGCGGTGACCGCTGCGCCCGGCAGCGAGCTAAGCATGACGCGGCGCAGAGCATTACCGAGCGTGGTACCAAAGCCAGCTGGCAGCGGCTCGGCAACCACGCGTGCATAACTATCAAGGCTTTCCGAGATTTCAATCAGCGGGGTCTCTAATTGGGTCAACAATATTCCTCCCCGGACACCCGCCCGGTATCCACACAGAACAAAGCGGCTTCTGCGACTAGCGCGAGTAATATTCGACGATCACGCTCTCATCGAACGTGCGATCTGCATCGGCACGACTCGGTACAGCAGTTACCCGGCCGAGCATGCCCTCGCGATCTAATTGCAGCCAGCCGGGTGTAGCCGTGGAAGCGGCCATGATGCTTCGCACCTTGAAGTATTCCGTGGCGCGTCCCCGCGGCGTCCAGGAGATCACGTCGCTTAGTTTCACCTGCGCTGATGGGATATCGGTCTTACGCCCGTTGAGCGTTATCAGACCGTGGCGCACAATCTGCCGTGCCTGGTCGCGCGAATCGGCCCAGCCGAGCCGGTGAACGGTGTTATCCAGTCGCTGCTCTAGCAGGCGCACGAGGTTTTCACCGGTCACGCCCGGTCGTCTCGACGCCTCTTCGTAATAAATCCGGAACTGCTTTTCGAGAACGCCGTAGGCAAAACGCGCCTTCTGTTTCTCGCGAAGCTGAAGCCCGCGATCCGACACCTTGCGACGCCTGGTCGCGCGCGGCCCCGGTGGGTAGTTGCGACGCTCGATGGCGCACTTCGGCCCCATGCAGCGCTCGCCCTTGAGAAAAAGTTTTTCACCGTGACGCCGGCATACCCGGCAGTCCGGCCCTCTATATCGAGCCATCTACGGCTTCCTCCAGTGATCCCCGCGATCATTCGTGATCACGGTGAGGCACGAGCTGTGTGCCCCACGTCATTTGCCGCTCCGATGCTGTTTGCAGCGGCGCAGCCGGAATTCGTGCAGTTGAGCGACGCTACACGCGACGCCGTTTCGGCGGCCGGCAACCGTTATGCGGCACCGGCGTCACGTCGCGGATGCTGATTACTGCGAGACCGGTCGTCTGCAAAGCGCGAATTGCGGCCTCGCGGCCACTGCCCGGCCCTCTCACGAACACATCGACCTGACGAAGGCCGTGCTCCATAGCTCGACGTGCTGCCCCTTCGGCGGCGATCTGCGCCGCATACGGCGTGCTCTTGCGTGAGCCCTTGAAGCCCGAACCGCCGGAGCTGCCCCAGGCGAGCGCGTTGCCGTTCGGATCGGTCAGGGTAATGATCGTGTTGTTGAACGTTGACTGCACGTACGCACGGCCGCGCGGCACGGACTTGCGTTCACGCCGCTTGCCGCCCTGCTTCCGCGCTCCGGTGCGCTGTTGTCGCTCCGCCATACCTGCTCCTTACGCCGGTCACCCGCTGCAGCCGCGCAGCCTGAATTGCTTCTACTTCTTGCCGGCGCGACGCTTCCCGGCAACCGTGCGGCGGGCGCCGCGTTTTGTCCGCGCGTTCGTGCGCGTACGCTGGCCGTGGACCGGCAGATTACGCCGGTGTCGAATCCCGCGATAGCACTGGATATCGATCAGGCGCTGGATGTTCTGTCGCACTTCGCGGCGCAGATCGCCCTCGACTATGTACTGCTTGTCGATAATCTCGCGGAGGCGGTTGACCTCTTCGTCGGTCAGGTCGCGCACCCTCGTCGTTGGCACGACACGTGCCATCTCGATGATCTTTCTGGCGTTTGTCGGTCCGATACCGTACAGGTAACGGAGGGAGATCTCGACGGGCTTATCCCGCGGGATATCGACTCCAGCAATACGTGCCATTCCCAGCTTCTCCCGGCCCTTAGCCTTCTGTTATCCCTGCCGCTGCTTATGCTTTGGCACTTCGCAGATCACGCGCAGCACACCGTGCCGGCGGATCAACTTGCACTTCTCGCAGCGCGGCTTCACCGATGCGCGAACCTTCATGACTCAAACTCCTGGCCTGCGCGGCCCCCGAATCCGTTCGGGCCCGAAATGGCGCCGAATCCACGCCTATTTCATGGCACACAGATCCCACAGGCCCCAAAACGATAGGTTACCATAGAATGCTATTTGAAGCGATATGTAATACGTCCGCGGGTGAGGTCGTATGGCGACAGCTCCACCAAAACTCTGTCGCCCGGCAGGATTTTGATGAAGTGCAGCCGGATTTTTCCGGAAATGTGCGCCAGAACCTCATGACCGTTCGCCAGCTCAACTTTGAACATGGCGTTCGGCAGCGGCTCTTTCACCACACCTTCTACTTCGATTCCATCTTTCTTAGCCATAAACTCCTTCGTGGATGGGTCCGGTTGTCCCATCCTTCTGCGCTTGCAGCCGCGACTTGTGACTGCGCCGTCCGGAACCTTACGGCAGGGTTAGCACTTCTGGCTCGCCGTCGGTTATTGCGAGCGTGTGTTCGAAATGGGCCGATAGACTGCCATCGGCCGTGGAAACCGTCCAGCGGTCGGGAGCAACCTTCGTCTGGTGACCGCCGATATTCACCATCGGTTCTATCGCGATCACCCAGCCCTTCTGCAACCGTCTGCCATGGCCGGGTTCTCCGTAGTTAGGTACCTGCGGCTCTTCATGCATCCGCCGGCCCACGCCATGACCGACATACTCCCGTACCACGCTATAGCCGCGTGACTCGGCGTAGGTCTGAATCGCGTTACCGACATCACCGAGGTGGACGCCAGCGCGTGCCTCGTTGATGCCCGCCCAGAGCGCCCCCTTCGTCGTCTCGATCAGGTCAAGTCCTGCCTGCGAAACGTTGCCGCAAGGAACCGTTATAGCGGTGTCCCCAACAAAGCCCTTGAATGTAGCGCCGAGGTCAATAGAAACGATATCGCCGTCCTGCAGTACCCGGTCGATGGGAATTCCATGAACGATCTGATCGTTGATCGAGATGCAGACCGTCGCGGGATAGTCGTACCGGTCGCCATTGTGGGGATAGCCAAGAAAGGTCGGGATAACGCCGCGACGCATATATTCCTGACGGACGATCTCATCGAGCCGTCGAATGTTGACCCCAGGGCGCACTTCGGCAGCCAGCATCTCAAGCACCTGGCCAACGTGCCTGCCTGCCTCGCGCATGATATTAATTTCGTCGCGCGACTTTACCTCAACCGCCAAATCAGCCGTTCTCCGTCTCTTGCCGTCCCGGATAGAGTCTAGCGTTTGCCTGCTGTCTCCAGGCTGCGCAGTGCCTCGACCAATTCCCTGCCGACTACTTCTGGCGGTTGCTCGCCGTTCACCTCGGCCAGTTTGCCCTGGCTCTTGTAGTAGTCCACCAGCGGCAGCGTCTGCTGAAAGAAGACCTGCAACCGCTCCCGCGCCGTTGACTCGTTGTCGTCGGGCCGCTGGTACAGCTCGCCGCCGCACTCGTCGCATACTCCGGCCACCTTCGGCGGATGGGTAATCGTGTGGAACACATGCAGCCCATTGTTCCGGCAGGTCCAGCGGCCCGCCAACCGCATGATCAGCTCCGGTTCAGACACCACGATGTAGAGCACGGCGTCGATTCTCCTGGACTGGGCGTCGAATGCCTCGTCCAGCACCCGTGCCTGTTCCAGGGTCCGAGGGAAGCCATCTAGCGTTGCACCTCCGGCGCAGTCCGGCTCCTCCAGCCGTTCCAGGAACACGCGGATCGTCACCTCGTCGGGAACGAGCAGCCCTTTGTCATAGTACGAGCGCACCAACGACGCCAGATCGGTCTGCTGGGTGCGAATGGAGCGGAACAGATCGCCTGAGGCGATCTGCGGCCGTCCGGTTTCGCGTGTCAGCGTTTCGGCCTGTGTTCCTTTGCCGGCGCCCGGTGCGCCGATAAGAATGGCGTAGGTGCTCAGCGGATGAATCCTTCGTAGTTACGCATCAGCAGCTGCGCCTCAAGCTGTTTCATGGTGTCGATCACAACGCCGACGACGATCAACATACCGGTGGCACTAATCACCAGCGATTGCACACCGGTCAGGCGCGTGGCGATAAACGGTACGATCGACACGAGTCCCAGGAAGAGCGCACCGGCCCAGGTAATGCGGAAAAGCACTCTGTTGATGTATTCCGAGGTCGGTCGACCGGGTCTGATACCAGGGATGAAGCCGCCCTGCTTTTGCAGGTTTTCAGCAACGTTCTGCTGTTGAAACACGATGATCGTGTAGAAGAACGTGAACGCCATCACCAGGAAGAAGACGAAGATCTGATAAATCAGACCCGTCGGATCGAATGCCGTCTTCATCCAGCCTGCCACGTCGCGCACAAACGTGCTTGAAGATGATTGGAAGTACTGCGCGATAAAGCTCGGCAGGATCATCAGCGAGAACGCGAACAAAAGCGGGATCATCCCCGCCGAATTCACTTTTAGCGGAATATAGGTTTGCCCCGACTGCCGGTACATCCGTCCGCCGCGAAACACACTGCGGGCGTACTGTACCGGAACGCGCCGCGTTGCCTCGTTGAAGATCACGATCGCCACAACCAGCACTATCGCAAGGACCGCGAGCAACATCACCGCCGCAATGCCAGAAGCGGAGAAAACACTGTTCCCCGCGAGTCCCGGAATGCCGGCAACGATCCCACCAAAGATGATCAGCGAGATGCCGTTGCCGATGCCGCGTTCAGTGATCAGCTCGCCGATCCAGACCAGGAACAGGGAGCCAGCCACTACGGAGGCGAGCGTCGCGATTGTCGGCAGCAGCGTGGCACTGTCGCCGAGGCCGAAATTACGCAGGGCCGGCGGGTTGCCGGTCCGGGCGAGAATCGAAAGCTGGGCGTAGCCCTGCAACAGCGCCAGCGGAACCGTCATCCAATGCGTGTACAGCTGGATCCGATTGCGGCCCGACTCACCCTCTTTCGAAAGCGCCTGGAGGCGCGGTATAACCGGCACCAGAATCTGCATAACGATCGAAGCCGTGATGTAGGGATAGACGCCGAGTGCCGCAACGCTCAGCTTGCGCAGCGTATTTCCGCTGAAAACGTTGAGGAAGCCGAGCACAGAACTGTTATTGATCGCGTTACTGAGCGACTTCTGATCGACGTTCGGCAGTGGCACATGTGCCAGAAACCGAAACACGACCAGCATCGCAAACGTGAACAGGACTTTGTCCCGCACGTCCGGTTGCCGGAAAGCATCGACGCTAGCCTGTAGCAGCCGCGGCCTATTCCCCTGGGCTGACGTTGGCGGCTGTGCCACCCGCGACCTCCTCCACCGTGCCGCCGGCGGCCTCGATCTTCTGTCGTGCCGACGCGGAGAACCGCTCTGCCCGAACCGTGAGCGCCTGGGTCAACTCACCATGGCCCAATACCTTCAACGGTTTCTTCTCATCCTTGACGATTCCAGCCGCGACTAAGGTCTCACGGGTGACAACGCTGCCCGCAGGCAACTCGGCAAGCTTGCCCAGATTCACCCATTCATATTCCGTACGGAAAATGTTGGTGAAGCCGCGCTTCCGTGCCAGCCGCCGAATCAGCGGCAGCTGACCACCCTCAAAGCCCGGACGCAGATCGTTGCCGCTGCGCGCCTTCTGGCCTTTTTGGCCTTTGCCGGCGGTCGTTCCCTTACCACTGCCGGGTCCGCGGCCGACCCGGATGCGCTTATGACGCGATCCAGCCGGTGATCGTAATTCACTCAAATCCACGGCGCGCTTACTCCTGCTCTTCGACGGACACGAGGTGCCGAACCTTAAGGATCATACCACGTACAGTTCGCGTGTCCCCATGCTCAACGGTCTGCCCGAGTCTCCGGAAGCCCAGCGACCGAATGGTCTGTTTCTGGTCTTCCTTGTACCCGATGGCGCTCTTTTTCCAGGTTATGCGCAGGTTTGCCATGCGCGGCGCCTCCTGTGATGCAACGGCTGGCGCGGTTTCACCCACGCTGCCCCCGGCCGTGTTCCGCCCGTATGCCAAAGCACACGAGGTCTCAAATCGAGGCTTAAATGGAGCCCTCGACCGGTTTCTCAGCCTGTTCTTCAGCCGAACTAACGGCATCGGCCTTCTTCGTTCGCCGTGCCTTTGCTGGCGTAGCAGTTTCCGCTTCGGAGGCTCCCTCCTCGGGTGCGCCGGAAACCGCCGCACCCGTTTCGGGCGAGGTTTCCGTGCCCTCCGGCTCGCCAGCTGATGCCGCGGTCGCGTCCGCATCGGCAGCGACCCTGGTGCGAGAACGAGCTGGTTTAGCAGCGGGTTCAGGTTCCTCCGTTTTCGCCGAAGGTGCCTCAGGTGGAGCGCTATCGGCAGTGTTTTCACGGGCGGGCTTAGCTGCTGACGCTGGCTTAGTTACCTTCGACGCCGCCGCCTCTGAAGCCGGTTCGGCAGCTGCGGATTCCGGCTCCGACACCGCTGGCTCAATCTCCGCAGCTACAGTGTCTGATGCCTTCGCAGCCCGTTTACGGGGCGCAGCCGGTTCGACAGCAGGCTCATCCGCCGCAGCTTCCGGTTCGGACGCCACTGCCTTCGACTCATGGACGGACGCGACTGGCTCGGTTGCCGTGATCGCCGGCGCCGTCATTTCGGCAGTAGCGACCTTTGCCTCGGCTCCAGAAGCCGCAGGGGAGACCATCTCAGCTGTAGAATCTGACGCCGCGCCAACAGCCAGTTCGGTCGTGGACGCTGTGGCGGTCAGGGCCGCTTCGTCCTGTGTCACCGGCTCAGCAGCGGGTGCAGCCGGCGGGGTGGCGTCGCGCCGGAAGCCTTCTGCCTCCCGCGCCGGGCCAGTAGGACCACCCGGCATTCCCCCGGATGGACCGCCCCCTTGCTGGCGGTCTTCAAACTGCGGGCGTGGGCGGTCATCGAACTGCGGGCGGGGGCGTTCGTCGCGGCGCTCGCGCCGTGGACCGCCGTCACGGTCCCTGGGAACGCGAACGACAGGCGGGCGGCCGTGACGGATCGCGGTTTCGATCGGCGCGGCGGCCGCTTCGGCGCGGCGGCGACGTTCGTCTGCGGGGTTCTTCAGCTCAGTCAGGCCCTCAATCGTCGCCCGCACAACATTGATTGCGTTCGAACTGCCAAGTGACTTCGCCAGCACGTCCTTGACGCCGGCGACCTCCATGACAGCGCGGACACCGCCACCCGCGATGACGCCGGTACCGGCCGAAGCGGGCTTAATCATGACACGCGCCGCGCCAAACCGCGCGATCACGGGGTGAGGAATCGTCGTGCCAACCATCGGGATGCGGATCAGGGCCCGACGGGCGATGCTGGCGCCCTTGCGGATCGCCTCAGGAACCTCGTTCGCTTTGCCCATCCCGGCTCCGACGTGGCCATGTCCGTCACCGACGACGACAAGCGCACTGAAGCTGAAGCGCCGACCGCCTTTGACTACCTTCGAGACACGGTTGATGTAGACAACCTTCTCCGTCAATTCCAGGTCACGCGGATCGATCCGCTCACCAGTCGTCATGACCGCCCTTTCCTCTAGAAGCTCAGGCCAGCCTTGCGGGCCGCCTCCGCTAATGCCTTGACGCGTCCGTGGTACAAAAAGCCGCCACGGTCGAAAACGACCCGTTCGACGCCCGCCGCAGCCGCTTTGCGGGCGATCGCAGCTCCGACCAGCTCTGCGCAGGCGATCTTTGCCTTGCCTTTCGCATCGCCAATCAGGTCAGGGTCAATATCCGACGCCGCCGCCAGAGTATGACCGCGTGCGTCATCGATCACCTGCGCGTAGATATGCGTCAGGCTTCGGAAAATTGCCAGTCGCGGCCGCCCCTGCGTGCCCATTACGCGACGCCGAACACGCCGGTGACGCCGCAGGCGCTGCTCTCGCCCTGTCTTTACTGCCATGATCGAATGTCCTCAAGCCCCATCAGTCCCACCAGCTCCACCAGCCCTACCAATGAAGGCTGCCTACTTCTTGGCGCCCTTACCGCCCTTGCCGGCCTTACCGGCCTTGCGGCGAACGTTTTCACCCTGATAGCGGATGCCCTTGCCTTTGTACGGCTCCGGCTTGCGGATCGCGCGGATGTTTGCCGCGACCTGCCCCACCAGTTCTTTATCAATGCCCTCGATACGAATGCGGTTGTTGCCCTCGACACCAAAAGTCACACCCTGCGGCGGCGTAATCTCCACCGAGTGGGAGAAGCCCAGCGCCAGCGTCAGGCCGCTACCAGTTTGTGCGACGCGGTAACCGACCCCCTGGATCTCCAGCACCCGCACATAGCCGGTCGAAACGCCTGTCACCATGTTGGAGAGGAGGCTGCGGCTGAGACCGTGCAAGGCGCGATGCCGCGGCTGGTCGTCCGGCCGGGTAACGACCAGGCTCCCATCGCGCTGTTCAATGCTGATGTCAGGGTGGAACTCGCGCTTAAGCTGGCCTTTCGGCCCCTTCACCGTTATCGTGTTCCCCTCGACTTTGACATCTACCCCGGATGCCAACGGCACAGGTTGGCGACCGATACGTGACATGATCGTGTACTCCTCGCAAAGTGACAGGCAAACCTGCCGGCGGTGCTCCGCCGTTCCCGGCTACCAGACGTAGCAGAGAACTTCGCCACCGACCTGCTTGCGCCAGGCCTGCTGGCCGGTCATGATTCCCTGCGGTGTGGAGAGAATGGCGATGCCAAGCCCTCCGTACACACGGGGAATCTCCTTCTTCTGAACGTACACGCGGAGCCCCGGCTTGCTGACGCGCTGAATGCCCGAAAGCACCGCCTCGCGCTTACCGCTGTAGATCAGGTGAACCCTCAGTGTCTTGTGAGGACCCCGGCCGCGCCGGTCCGTTTCCTCCGCGAGTTCAAAGTCGCGGATGAAATGCTCCTCTTTGAGCACCTGCGCGATCGCGAGCTTCAGCTTCGAAGCGGGCATCGACACCGTATCGTGCTTCGCGGCTACCGCGTTGCGGATACGCGTCAGCATATCGGCAATCGGGTCGGTCATATTCATGGAACGAGTCTCCTCCGTCACGCAAGACCGTACAGGGGTCTCCACCTGTGGTGGACGCACACCGTACGTGCGACCAGGCACGCTCCGATGCTCGCATCTGCATTCACAGATGCCGAGCTCCGGTTCGGGCCGCTACCAGCTCGACTTTGTCACGCCCGGGATCTGCCCCACATGGGCGAGGCCTCGGAAGCAGATTCGGCACATCCCGAACTTGCGCATGTACCCGCGCGGCCGCCCGCACAGTTTGCACCGGCTGCGGCGGCGGGTTTCGTATTTGGGTGTCCGGGTGGACTTAACTATCTGGCTAACCTTGGCCAAGGGTGCTCTCCTAGCTCTTGCTGAACGGTACGCCGAGCAGTTGCAACAACCGTCGGCCTTCCTCGTCCGAGTGGGCCGAGGTGACCATCGTGATTTCAAGGCCGCGGATCTTGTCGATCCGGTCGTACTCGATCTCCGGGAAGATCAGCTGCTCTTTCAGGCCGATGCTGTAGTTGCCGCGGCCATCGAAACCATTTCGTGGTGCCCCGGTGAAATCGCGGATACGCGGCAAAGCGATATTCACAAAGCGATCGAGAAACTCGTACATTCGCTCACCTCTCAGCGTCACCATGACGCCGATCGGGTTACCGGCGCGGACCTTGAAGTTCGCGATCGATTTTCTCGCCCGCGTTGTCACGGGCCTCTGACCGGTGATCGCCGTCAGGTCGCCTGTCGCCGCGTCGAGTGCTCGTGCATTCTGCAACGCCTCGCCCATGCCGATGTTGATCACGATTTTCTTCAACTGCGGCGCCTGCATGACGTTCTTATACTCGAACTCTTTGATGAGTGCGGGCTGGATCTCGGTCTTGTAGCGTTCCTTCAACCGCGCAGCCATTAGTCAAAGTCCTCGTTGCACTTCTTGCAGTAACGGCTTTTCTTGCCGTCCGGCCGGAAGTGGATACCGACACGGGTCGGGCTGGCGCAGTTTTTGCAGACCAGCATCAGGTTGGCAATCTGGATCGGCGCCTCGCGCTCGATGATGCCACCCGGCTCTGTCTGCGATCGCTGCTTCTGATGCTTGCGAATCATATTGACGCCGGTCACAAGCACACGCCCATGTTTCGGCATCACCTCGCGCACCTGTCCGTGCTTACCTTTGTCCTTGCCCGAAAGGACCAGGACGTTATCGTTCTTCTTAAGTTTATTCATACCTGTGCCTGTTCTCCGCCGGAGTGCCTGGGCGATTTCAAGTAGCCGGGATACGCCTTCCCCAGGATGCGGGCATCTAGACGACTTCCGGCGCCAGCGAGACGATCTTCATGTAGTTACGGTCACGTAACTCCCTGGCGACCGGCCCGAAAATACGCGTACCTCTCGGGTTTTGCTTATCCGTCAGGATGACGGCTGCGTTTTCGTCAAAGCGGATGAACGAGCCGTCCTTGCGGCCGTAGATCTTCGCCGTTCGCACTACGACCGCTTTGACGACTTCACCCTTCTTCACGGCAGCGTTGGGTGCGGCCTGCTTCACGGAGGCGACGATCGTGTCACCCACCCGTGCATAGCGCCGCCGCGTGCCGCCAGAGACAAGGATGCACATGATCTCCTTGGCTCCGGAATTGTCGGCCACTTTCAGCCGGGTAAATTTCTGGATCACCGGATCGCCTCCTGCGTCGGCCGCCATACCATCGGCGGACGCTGGTTACTCAGCCGCGCGGCCCTCAAGCTCAGACCCGATCGCCTGCGGCTGGATCTCTGCCACGTTACCGCGGGTGAGAATCTCCAGCACTCGCCAGCGCTTCTCCTTCGAGAGCGGTCGCGTCTCGATGATGCGGACGACATCGCCGAGCACGCAGGTGTTATCCTCGTCGTGCGCCTTGTACCGTTTGGTTCGGCGCAGCGTTTTCTTATACAGAGGGTGTCGGATGAACGACTCGACGGCCACTACCACCGTCTTCTGCATCTTCGTGCTCATCACGATCCCCTGCAGGATCTTCTTTTGCGGCTCGCGCCGTTGGGCCTGCTCTATCGGGGCTTCAGCGCCCACTTCGGTAGTCATAGCACGTTTCCTTTAGCCATTCGGCGAACCACGCCGGCTATGCCAGGGTCTTTGCGGCGGCTATTAAACGCCGCTCGGTCTGAATCGTCTTCAAGCGAGCCAGCCGCTTTCGAGCCGCCGGAATCGCCCGATTGTTTTCGAGCTGCCGCGTTGCCAGCCGGAAGCGTAGATTAAACAGATCGTGCTGAGCATCATTGATCTGTTTACTCAACTCTTCGTCGCTAAAGGCGCGAATCTCATCGGCCAGTTTATTTACCATTAGTCACCTGTACCTACCCGTATCTACCCGCAACTACCAATGTCCCTCACCGTTACCATGCCGCGAACCTCGCCCGGCGTAGTCTCGTTGCCGCCGAGCAGTCTCTACACAGCGTCGTGCTCGCGCTCGACAAATCGCGTCTGGATCGGCAGCTTATATGAAGCCAGCGAAAGCGCCTCTTTCGCCAGTTCCGGCGGTACCCCCGACACTTCGAACAGCATTCGGCCTGGCTTCACCACGGCCACCCAGTGATCCGGGGCGCCCTTGCCCGATCCCATGCGGGTTTCAGCAGGTTTCGCCGTCACCGGCTTGTCCGGGAAGATTCGAATCCAAACTTTGCCGCCGCGCTTCATATGGTGGGTGATCGCGCGGCGGGCGGCCTCGATCTGTCGCGAGTCGATCCAGGCACTCTGCAGCGCCTGCAGCCCGAATTCACCGAACGACACTTCGCCGCCGGTGTTCGCCGGGCCCCGTCGATGGCCTCGGTGCTGCTTGCGCCATTTCACACGTTTCGGCTGTAACATCACTCAACCTCTTCCCAACCGGGCATCTGCCCGGCGGGGGCCGGTCCTCTTATTGCCCCGAACCGGGATTTTCTTCGTTTTTCGGCGCGGAAGCTTCCTCGTCAGCAGCTGGAGGTTGCTGTTCGGCTCCGGCCGGCTGCACGAGCGCTGCCTGCGCCGCCGCCTGCATCTTCGACATCTCTTCCTGCATCCGCCGCATTTCGGCCTGCAGCCGCGCCATTTCAGCCATCGGATCGGCCGCAGGTGCCGCTGCTGGCGCCGCAGCTGCTTCTACTGCAACGGGCGCTGCCGCTATTGCCGGCGCGGTCTCTGACGCTGTCTGCTGCTCAATCCCCGCCGTTGCGGGCTCCGGCTGCGCGGCTTCTGGTGCTGCCACTGCGGTCACGACTATTGCTGCTGCGTCCGTGGTCGTTTCTTCAGCGGCCTCGACCGGCGGCTGCACTTTCTTCGGTTCCGGCAGGATATCGCCCTTGTAGATCCATACCTTCACGCCGATGCGGCCGAATGTCGTATGTGCCTCCGCAAAGCCGTAGTCGATATCGGCACGAAGCGTGTGCAACGGCACCCGCCCATCCTTCTCCGACTCACGCCGCGACATCTCCGACCCGCCCAGGCGTCCGCCCACGCCGACCTTGATACCCTTTGCGCCACGCTGCATCGTCCGCTGCACGGCCTGCTTCATGGCGCGACGGAAGGCGATGCGCCTCTGTAGCTGGTCGGCCACGCTTCGCGCCACCAGGTATGAGTCAAGCTCCGGCACCCGGATCTCCTGGATGTTGACTCGCACACGGCGACCAGTCAGTTTATCAAGAGCGTTGCGCAGTTCTTCAACTTTCGCGCCCTGGCGGCCGATCACGATTCCCGGCTTGGCGGTGTGGATCGTCACGCTCATCTGGTTGGCGCTACGGTCGATGTCAACCTTCGACACGCTCGCGTCGGCCAGAACGGTCATGATGTGCGTGCGAACCCGAAGGTCTTCGTGCAGCAACTGCGTGTAGGTGCGATCGGCATACCACTTGCTCTGCCAACCGTAGATCACGCCGATGCGAAAGCCCGTCGGGTGAATTTTGTGACCCATACCTGTATCTCCTCGATTACCCTTCGTCGACGATGACCGTGATGTGGGCAGAGCGCTTCAGGATCGGACTCACCCGACCGCGCGATCGGGGCTTGAAGCGCTTCAACGTCGGGCCTTCGCCGGCGTATGCCTCGACGACCACAAGAGCATCGCGGTCCATACGGTAGTTGTTCTCCGCGTTCGCCGCTGCCGATTGCAGCACCTTGTCAACGATCTTCGCCATCGGCTTCCCCGAGAAGCGCAGCAGCGTGCTCGCTTCGTCGATCGTCTTGCCAGGAAGCTCGTCCAGCAGCAGACGCACCTTACGCGGCGAAATCCGAACGTTCATTGCTTTTGCATGTACTCGCATCTGCCCTGTCCTACCGCTTGCCGGCGACGCGTGTCGTCTTTTCCGACTTGCTCGTGTGGCCGCGGAAGTGGCGCGTCGGCGCGAACTCTCCGAGCTTGTGGCCCACCATGTTTTCCGTGATATAGATCGGCACGTGCTTCTGGCCGTTGTGAATAGCGAACGTCAGGCCGACCATCTGCGGCATCACCGTCGATGCCCGCGACCAGGTCTTGATGACGGTCTTCTGGCCCGAACGTGTGATCGCATCGACCTTCTTCAGCAGGCTCTCGTGGACGAATGGACCTTTTTTGGTTGACCTCGACAAGGAACTGCCTCCTGACTCCGGTCTGGTCCGCAACTGCGCTCATCGCATCGCGGTCCCAGGTTACAGAGCCACCGCGTCGCGTTAGCGCGTGCGGCGCCGAACGATATATTTATCTGTAGCCTTGTTGTTCCGTGTGCGCAGGCCCAGCGCAGGTTTACCCCATGGGGTTTTCGGTCCGGGCAGGCCGATTGGCGCCTTGCCTTCGCCGCCGCCGTGCGGATGGTCGCGTGGATTCATCGCCGAGCCACGCACCGACGGCCGGAAACCGACATGCCGTGTGCGACCCGCTTTGCCCAGCTTGATAATGTTGTGCTCGGGGTTGCCAACCGAGCCGATCGTCGCCGTGCACTCGGAGAGCACACGGCGCATCTCGCCCGAGGGCAGCCGCAAGAGGCTGTAGGGGCCTTCTTTCGCCATCAACTGCGCCGAGGCGCCGGCACTGCGAACGATCTGTCCACCGCGTCCCAGTTGCAGCTCGATATTGTGAATAACCGTGCCGGTCGGGATAAACCGCATCGGCATTGCGTTGCCGGACTTGATCTCCGCACCCTGGCCTGCCTGCACCGTATCGCCGACCTTCAACCCCTGAGGTGCAAGAATGTAGCGCTTTTCGCCGTCGGTATAGAAGACCAGTGCGATTCGTGCCGATCGGTTCGGGTCGTACTCGATCGCCGCCACACGACCGGGGATACCGATCTTGTTGCGCTTGAAGTCGATCAGCCGCAGCAGCCGTTTTTCACCGCCGCCGCGGTGGCGCACCGTGATCTTGCCCTGATTGTTGCGGCCGGCTTTCTTCTTCAGCGAAACCGTGAGCGACTTTTCCGGCCGCTTTTTGGTCAACTCTTCGTAGGTGTACCCCGAGGCTCCGCGCCGGCCGGGCGAAGTCGGTTTATACTGCTTGATCGGCACTGGTTCTTCCCCTCGGTTCGACTAGACCCCGGCGAACATCTCGATCTTCTCGCCAGGCACGAGCGTGACGATCGCCTTCTTCCAGGAACGGGCCGTGCTCGGAATCCGCTGCCGGCCGCGCCGCTTCGTTTTGCCGTGCACGGTCAGCGTGTTCACGGAACGCACCTTCACATTGAAGGCAAGCTCCACGGCCTGCTTGATCTGAATCTTATTGGCGCCGATTTGCACTTCGAACGGATACTTGTCGAAGGCGCTCAGAGCGGTGCCCTTTTCGGTGATCAGTGGTCTGACGATCACCGCATATGGATGAATCGCTTTTGGCATCAGGCTTCTCCTGCTCCGACGGCGGCTGCTGCAATGGGCCGCCGCTGGTTGGCGCGCTCGCCACCCCACAGCGCTTCCATCCGGCGCACCGCGTCAACCGTGGTCACGAGGTAGCGGTATTTCAGTACGTCGTACGTGTTCACCAGGTCCGCGTGGAGGCACTTCGCATCTTCAATGTTGCGCGTGCTCAGCAGTACGTTGCGGTCCGGTGCCGCAGTAACCACGAGCGCGCTGCGCGTGGCGCCAGCGGCCCGAATTGGTCCAAAGATCGCCTTCGTTTTCGGCCCTTCGACGACCAGAGATTCAAAGATGATCACCCGGCCATCGGCGACTTTAGCGGACAACGCTGAGCGGATCGCCAACCTGCGCATCCGCTTGGGCAAACCTTGGCTGAAGTCTCGCGGCCTCGGTCCGAACGCGATGCCGCCATGACGGTGATGCGGTGCCCGGATGCTGCCCTGGCGAGCGCGGCCGAGACCCTTCTGCTTGCGGATCTTGACGGTACTGCCCTCGACCTCGCCGCGGGTCTTCGTACTGGCCGTGCCGGAGCGGCGGTTGGCGAGATGTGCGAGCACAGCCTGGTGCATCACTGCGGCATTCGGCTTCAGCCCGAAGACCGCCTCATCCACTTCAATCGTCGAAACCTGCTCGCCGGCAGCGTTAACTACGTTCAACTGCATATCGTCTAACCCTGACCGCCCTTCGCACGCCTGATGCGGATCAGCCCGTTGGCCGCTCCTGGCACGGCGCCTTTGACGAAAACGATGCCGCGAGCGGGATTTGAGTCCACGACAACAAGATTGCGCACAGTCACCTGGCGGTCGCCCATGTGTCCGGCCATGCGCAGACCCTTGAGTACACGGCCCGGCGTCGTGGTCGAACCGATCGAGCCTGGCGCCCGATGCCGGTCCGACTGACCGTGCGTCTTCGGACCGCCGTGGAAACCGTGACGCTTCACGCCACCGGCAAAACCACGGCCTTTCGAAATCCCGATCACATCAACGACGTCGCCCGCCTTGAACAGGTCGGCGCCTACGCGCTGCCCCACTTTCCAGGCCTCGATATCGTCGACCGCGAATTCCCGGAGGTGCTTGAATTGGCCGCCGCTGGGCTTCAGATGGCCCCGCATTGGCTTGTTCACCTTCTGGTCCTTGATCGCGCCATAGCCGAGCTGCACGGCGTTATAGCCGTCGGTCTCGACGGTTTTGACCTGAGTGATCAGGCACGGTCCGGCCTCGACCACAGTGACGGCCTCAACCTCACCGTTGTCCCCAAAGCGCTGGACCATGCCCAGTTTCTTGCCGAGAATTCCTTCAATTGCCATGACTACAGCTTTATCTCAATGTCTACGCCGGCAGGGAGCTGCAGGCGCATCAACGTATCCACTGTCTTACTGGTCGGTTCCAGAATGTCGATCAGCCGCTTATGCGTCCGCATCTCGAACTGCTCACGCGAGTCCTTATCGATGAACGGTCCGCGGTTAACCGTGTACTTCTGAATGCGTGTTGGCAGCGGCACTGGACCGGCGACTGCCGCTCCGGTGCGCTCCGCAGCTTCAACGATCTGCTCGGCCGACTGGTCGAGAATGCGGTGGTCGAACGCCTTGAGGCGAATGCGAATTTTTTGTCTTGCCATGACTTACACGATCACCTTCGTCACAACACCGGCGCCCACGGTGCGGCCACCCTCGCGGATCGCGAAGTGCAACCCGTCTTCAAGGGCCACTGGCTGCACCAGTTCCACCACCATGTCGATGTTGTCTCCAGGCATCACCATCTCGATCCCCTCGGCAAAGCCGATGCTCCCGGTGACGTCCGTGGTCCGGATGTAGAACTGCGGCCGATAGCCT